>JBJMGZ010000658.1:0-47476 GCA_045807605.1 Thermoanaerobaculia bacterium
CCCGCGGCACTTCGACCACGGAGGCGAATGGGAACAGCAGCTCGGTGTTGGCGAGCGGATGGTCGGGGTCCTCGCACCAGACGACTGTCGGCAGCAGGAAGGTGCAGCCCCCCACCTCCGCCACCCTCCCCCGCTCGATACCACGGATCTTCGCGGTGAGATCGTGCGCTCCGGGAACCCGCAGGTGCCGGTCGATCAGGTCCGAGATGTGATGCGCCACCTGGGGCCGCGGGAACGCGGCCAGCCGCGCTTCGGGATGATCGAGCGGCAGCGCCGGGATTTCCGCCAGGCGCTGCGCGAGCGCCTCGGCCAGCTCTCTTCCCCCGCTCGAGGTCCAGACGCTCGAGGCGTTGAGGCAGGAACGTCCGCCGTTCTCCGCGATCGAGGTCGCGATCAGATCCAGGTGAGCCTCCCAGTCCTGGTCGAGGAGGACCTTGCTCCAGCCCGGGCCGTGGACCTGCACCCGCGGGTCCGCCTTCCAGGGGCGCACCGTGGCCTCGTCGCCGAACAGCATCGACCGGCCACAGCGCAGGAGGATCTCCGCGGCTCCGGCGTGATCGCTCGGATAGAAGCCGAGCGCCGCGGGCGGCAGGCCGGCCGCCATCAGCGCCTGGCAGATGCGGAACGGCGTCCAGGGCTCCTCGCGTCCCGGCTTGAGCGCCACCGGAATCCTGAGCGCCGGCGCCGGCAGCCAGAGGTTGTGCACGCCCGGCGAGTTGCTCGGAAGGACCGCCCCCAGCACCCCGGCCTGGGGAAGGTAGGAGAGCCGGCGCCCATCCTGCGTGCCCAGCCCCGAGTCGAGCACCGCGAGGTCGAGGCCCCGCGTCAGGCCGCCGAGCACCGCCTCCATGCCGTCGAGCACGGTGCGGATCTTCTCCATGTTGAACCGGCAGAGCGTCTCCGGCAGGCCGCAGGTCGCCGAGAGCTGGCGCACGTACTCGTCCGGCGACTGGGGCCCATCACCAGGTAAATCGGCCTCCACGAACAGGCGCGCCGCCCGGCGGTAGATCTCCAGCAGCTCGCGGATGCTCAGATCCAGGCGCCGCATCCCGGCAAGATCCTTCGCGATGAGCCCCGGATTGGCCTGCGAGACTTCGGCGACCACCTCGCCCGTGCGGAAGTCGCGCAGCGGCTTCACTTCCAGGCTGCGATAGGGGCGTCCGCCGCGGAGCAGGGGCAGGTGAAGCATCAATACACCCCGACGACCACCGAGTCCTGCAGCTCGGTCAGGAGGCGCAGGCCCGTCACGCCGTCCCACGGATAGCGCGCGATGGGCTCGGCCCGCTCGCCCTCGTCGCGCTCCAGGAATCTCGGCATGAAAAAATCGCGGGTGAGGGTCGTGAGCATCACCCGCCCGGTCTGCCCGTACTCGACGGCGCGCTCCGGGTCCTTGGGATCGACCAGCTCGAAGACCGCGCGCGGAGCCGGCGGATAGTAGGTGATCGCGTAGTTGTCGGCAGGATCGAACGGCTTCGGGCAGGCGAGCCCCATGAGCGTGTTGCCGTACGTCGGGATGAATTCGATCCCCGGCACCAGCTCCTCGCGGGCGAAGCGGTGGAACTGCGCGTTCATCTCCGTGCCGCCGCAGAAGATGCCGCGGATGCCGAGCTTGACCAGCGACACCCGCTCACAGAGCGCTTCGAGCAGCTTCGGCGTGGTGAACAGGCAGCGGATCTCGTGCGCGCGGAGCACCGTGAGCCCCTGCTCGATCACGTGCGCCTTGTACTCCTGCATCTCGCGATGGCGGCCGTTCTTGACCAGCCGGTTGACCCAGCGCGGATCGAGATCGACGTGGAAGCAGATGCCGCCGCGGTGCTGCGCCAGGTGCTCGACCGCCAGCCGCAGCCGGCGCGGCCCGGTGGGCCCGAGCATGAGCCAGTCCGCGCCCGGGGGAAAACCATCCTCGGGCAGCTCCTCGCTGTAGCGCTCGTAATCGATCTGGAAGTCCTCGATGTTGACCCGCGACTTCGGCACGCCGGTCGAGCCGCCGGTCTCGAACACGTACGCCGGACGGCCGGCCAGGCCGCGCGGAATCCACCGGCGCACCGGACCGCCGCGCAGCCACGAGTCCTCGAAATGGCCGAACAGCCTGAGGTCCTCGTAACCTCTCACTTCCTTGCGCGGATCGAACCCGAGGCCCGCTGCCCGCTCCAGCCAGAACGGGCAGCCGGTCTTCGGATCGAAGTGCCAGGCCACGATCTCGCGCACGTGGGCGTCGAGCCGTGCGCGCGCTTCGGCAATCCTTTCGGCCAGCGAGGGCCGCGTCAGGACATCCATCAAGGGGCCTTCTTCTCCGGCGCCTTGCCCTTGCCCTCGGCGATCGCCCAGAGCTTGCCGCGCGAGCCGATGTAGAGGACGCCGTCCCTGGCCACCGGAGTCTGGTAGACGGAGCTTCCCATGTTCACCTCGAACAGAACCTCCTTCTTCTTGCCCGCCCGCAGCACGACGACGTCGCCGTCCTCGTCCCCCAGGTAGACCTTGCCGTCGGCCACGAAGGGCGAGCCCCAGATCGCGGCATAGACGTCATACGTCCAGAACAGCTCTCCGGTTCTGGCGTCGAGCGCATGGAGATGGCCGGAGAGGTCCGCCGCGTAGAGGATGCCGTCCGCGATGGCCACGGTCGAGAGCGTGCGGTGGAAGTCCTCGCCCCCGCGGTGCCAGACCACGGCCTTGGCCGTGACGTCGCCGTCCATCGAGGCATCGACCGCCCACAGGTGGCCGATCCCTTCGCCGTGCTCCGGGTCCTCGCCGACCCCGACGTAGACCTTGTCGTCCCAGATGACCGGCGTCGCGATGATGTTGTTGCGGGTCGCGGCGCCGCCGATCTTGTAGACGGCATCCTTCGGGTTGCAGTCGAACTTCCAGAGCAGGGTGCCGGTCTTGGGCTCGAACGAGTAGAGCCAGCCGTCGCCGCCCGGAAAGACCACCTGCGCCCGGCCCTTGATCACGCCGTAGGCCGGATTGGACCACTGCCCGTGCATGATCTTGTCCTTCGGCAGGGAGCTCTCCCAGAGCAGCTTGCCGGTCTTCTTGTCGACCGCGATGAAGCTCGGCGCCTCCGGCGCAGGGACGTTGACGTGCCCCTCGTCGACGCCGTTGCCGGTGACGGTGTAGATCACGTCGCCGACGATCAGCGGGCTGCCCGCCGCCAGGTTGTGCGGGAACACGTCCAACTCGCCGATCATGTCGAACTTCCACGCCACGTCCTCGTCGATCTCGCTCTTCTCGGCTTCGTCCTGCACCGGTCCGTCGTTCTCCTTGTCGAGGAACCCCGCGGTGTCGGCCGCGACCAGCTCGGCGCGGTTGGAGATGTAATAGACGCGGTCGCCCTCCACCGCGGGGTTGGAGCAGATCCCCTGCAGCGGCCAGTCGTTGACCCGGCCGGCCGGGAGCTTGGGATAGGCCGCCTGCCACAGGAACTTGCCGTCCTTGGCGTCGAACACCATGAGCACGCCGCGGTCGCCGGTGAGCTTGGGGTTCCTCAGCCCTTCGTTGTTGGTGCCCACGAACACCTTGCCGTCGCCCACGACAGGGCCGCCGTAGTTCTGCGAGCCCAGCGTCGCGGTCCACAGGATGTTCTCGCCCGTCTCCGGGTTCCACTTCGTGGGCAGCCCCTTCTCGTCCGAGGCCATGTTGCGCGAAGGGCCGTTGCCGAACATCGACACCTGCCCCAGGCTGGGAGCGGCCAGCAGCAGGCCGGCCGCGATCAGCTTCTCGATAGGCTTCATGGGTTGTTCACCGCCACCTGAAGGTTGTCGTAATAGATCTCCGCCGCCGAGTAGCCATAGATCCCGGGGCTCCCCTGGCGGACCGGCTGCGGGTCTTCGGCCGTGATCGTCCACTCCTGGGGCTCGGGCTCGCCGCGGCGCCAGACCTTGCCGCGCAGGAGCGCCTTGTCCCCCTGCTGGTCGACACGGAACTTCATCGTGTACCAGACGTCCGGCTCCCACGGGAACGGCACCGACTTCTCCAGCCGCAGCTCCGAGGCCCAGCCGCGGAGCTGGATCTTCTGGTGGTTGCCCATCAGGTCCATGTGGTAGCCGCTGTTGATGAGCCCCAGGTCCGGCCGCTTGCGGCCCTTGACTGCGCCGCGCAGGTCCGCCTGGATCGTGTAGCCCGAGAGCTCGTCGGGGCCGAAGAAGACGTCCGAGCGGTCGAGCCCGACCGCCACGGGAGGCTTCGACAGGACCTTGCCGCCGTCCATCTCCTTGACCGGGAACTTGAGACCGGCCGCGATCCACCAGGGCGGCGTCTTGCCGGTCTCGACCGCCTCGAAGTCGTAGGTCCATGGCAGCGGCGGGATCACCCGCACCCGCGCCGCGCCTTCGAGCGCCCCCGACTTCACGGTCACCTTGCCGGCCTGCGGCTTGCCGGCGTCCGGCGTGAAAGAGCCGCCGTCGAGCTTGCCGGCCAGTCCCTGCAGCGCCCAATCCGCATTCGCCGGAGCCGGCAGGGGGTGCCCCTGGGCGTCGAAGGCCCGCACCTGGAAGCGCGCGGTCTGCCCGGGCTGGATCAGGACCTCCGCCGGCACGACCTGGAGCGCGGCGGGCTGTCCCTGGGCAGCCGGTTCCTTGAGCACCACCGGCGCGCTCTTCGCCGCCTTGAACGGCTTGCGCTTGTCGCCCAGGCAGTAGAGCCCCGCTTCCGTGGACAGGTAGACGCGGCCGTAGGCGATCGCCGGCGAGCCGTAAAGCTCGGCGTAGCGGCCGGCCGGGCCCTCGGTCGCGTCCTGGACCGTGATCTCGTCCATGTCGAGCGTCTGCACGCCGTCCGGACCCGGCTTGAGGATGTGGAAGCGGCCGTTCGTCTCGGTCACGTAGATCTTGCCGTCGGCCCAGACCGGCGAGCCCTTGCCCACCGTGCCCAGCTTGTGCTTCCAGAGCTGGCGGCCGGTCTTGGCCTCGACGGCGAAGAGGTTGGCCGAGTTGTCGACCACGTAGACGGTGCCGTCGTGGACGAGCGGCGACGAGAAGCCGGCACCCAGCTCCTCCACCCGCCAGCGCTCGTGGGTCTTGGTGACGTCGCCGGTGCCGGTCGCGTCGATGGCGACCAGCCGCCCCATGACTCCCGGCGTGTCGACGTTCTCTTCGCTGTGGGAGGCGTAGACCGTGTCGCCGTCCACCGCGACCGTGATGTTGATGCCGGCCTTGGTGAGCTGGAAGTCCCAGACCTTCTCCCCCGTGCGCGCCCGGATGGCATGGATCCAGCCGTCGGCGTTGCCCTCGACGAGCAGCCGCTGGCCGTTCACCACCGCCGCCACCGGCGTCGTCGAGGTGTTGAGGTCGTAAGGCTGGACGCCCTGGTTCGAGGCCCAGAGCAGGTCGCCGGTCTTCTTGTCGAAGGCGAAAGTCCGGTGGCGGGGCGGCCCCTGCTCCCCCCAGCCCGCGTTGACGAAGGAGAGGACGAGCCGGTCCTCGTCGATCATCGGCGTGTGGGTACGGCCGCCGAAGCCGGAGTAGAGGCCGAACTCCTCGGTCAGCTCGCGCGACCAGAGCACCTTGCCGGCGCGGTCGAAGGCGACGAGGAGGCCGCCGACGCCGTGGACGTAGAGATTGCCCGTCTCCGGATCGCCGACCACGTTGGCCCAGCCCACACGATTGAAGGGGACCATCGAGAGGTAGACGTCGAGGCGGTGCTCCCAGAGCTTTTTGCCGCTGCCAGCGTCGAAGCAGGCCACGATCTCCTGCTTGTGGAGCCCCTGGCCCACCCGGCCGTTGGCGCACGCGCGCCCGTCGAAGACGACCGGGGTGGAACGGCCGACGAGATCAGCCCGCCAGACGAGGTTTTCGCCCTCGGGCGACCAGCTCGAGATCAGCCCGGTCTCGGGCGAGACCCCGTCCTGGCCGGGCCCGCGCCAGAAAGGCCACTCCCCGGCCGACGACGGGCGCGCGGCAAGTTGGAAGAGAAGGAGGAGGAAGATTCCCACGCGGCATGATTTCCATTGCATCCTGAGCTCTCCTGGACCAGGTCTGCCGACAGGGCGCGACCGCCACCCCAGCTCTCCTGCAGGCTCCCGGCGAGTATAGCCAAACGTCTTCTGGCGTCGCTGTAAAAACTTTGTAACTGATTCTTTCCTCTCAGGTTTGCCCGAGCGCCACCGGCGCTGCGCCGGGCGTCTCCAGGCGCTCCTCGGGCAGAGCGTCCGGCAGCTCCGCCTCGAGCCGGCGCAGGCGGGGATACCGGGAGAACACCGCGACGGTCGTCGCGACGACGAGACCGAGCACGATGAGCAGCAGGGCGATCCCGCGCCCCTTGCCCACCCCGATCAGGCGTCCGGCGCTGCCGGCGAGAGCGCCGTCCGCCGCCAGCAGCGGCTCGAAGACCCGGTCTGCCAGAGGCCCAGCCAGAAGATAGCCCAAAGGCAGGGTCGACCATGCCACCATTCTGCGCACCGCGAACACGCGGCCCTGCAGGTCGGGCGGGACCTTGGACTGCCAGAGCGCCTGGCTCGAGCCGAGGACGATCGGGGCGGCGAACAGAAACACGAACCCCGCCGCGGCGATGAGCAGCGCGCTGGGCCGCAGCCCTCCGACCATCAGCATCACTCCCTGCAGAAACAGGAAGAGCAGGATGCCGGAGACCCGCCGCGACGGCCCTCCCCAGGCGCTCATCAGCAGGCTGCCCGCCAGCATGCCGAGGCCGGCCGCCGAGGCCACGCGGCCGAGCACGGCGGCCGAGGCGAAAGAGAGGACCATCGGGGCGAGCAGGACCTGCATCATGCCCATGCTGAGGTTGATGGCGGCGAGCAGACCCAGCAGCGACAGCAGGCCCGGGCGCTGCCGGATGTACGACCAGCCCGACGCGGCCTCGCGCAGCAGCGAGCCGCGGCCCGCCTCGCCCTCGGCCGTGGCCGCGGCGCGCGGCACGCGCACGGAGAGGAGCGTGGCCACGGCGACGAGGAAGGTCGCGAAGTCGATGAGCACGACCCCCTGGAGCCCGATGCTCACCACCAGGGCTCCGGCGAGCACCGGGGCCGCGAGCTCGGCGACCGCATTGCCCATCTGCGTCAGGCCGGCGGCGCGCCCGAGCTGATCCCTGGGGACGAGCAGGGTCGTGGCGGCGGTGAACGCCGGCCACTGGAGCGTGCCGAAGACCGAGCCCAGGGCCAGGAGGGGATAGATGTGCCAGAGCTCCAGCCGGCCGTGCCAGAACAGGAGCGCGAGGATCAGGGTGGTGCACCCGGCGCCCGCATCGCCCAGGATCATCGCCTTGCGCCGGTCCCAGCGGTCCACCAGCGCGCCGGCGAACGGCGCCAGGAGGATGCCGGGCAACGTGGTCACCAGGGCGATGAGGGCGAACCGGGTCGCCGAGCCCGTGCGCTGGAAGACCCACACACCCAGGGCGAAGCCGGTGAGGCTGGAGCCCAGGGTCGAGACCACCTGGCCCGCCCAGATGGCAAGAAAGGCTGTCATGCCGCGGCCCTTCATCGCCGCTCCCCCGGAACCCGGGCGATCAGCCCGCCGAGCGCCGCGACCCGGGGCGGACGCAGCAGCGAATAGTGGTCGCCCGGCAGGATGTGGATCTCGGAGCCCGCGCCGGCCAGCTCGCGCCACGCCTCGAACCCGTCGCCGGGGTCGACGCTCTCCTCGGCGCGGATCAGGAGGGTGCGGCCGCCGTACGGGCCGGGCCGGTAGCCCTGCAGGGCGCGGCGGTTGGCGCGGAACAGGTCGAACAGACCTTCCACCGGCAGCGCCGAGCCGTCCAGGCCGGAGAGCGCCGCCTGGTCCTGGACGAACCGGGCCAGCTCGTCATCCCCGGGATCGGCTTCCCGCGGTCCGGGCGCAGCGACGTCGATCATGGCCAGCAGGGCAGCCCGCTCCCCGGCGGCCTCCAGCTGCCGCGCCATCTCGAAGGCCACCACGCCGCCCAGGGACCAGCCGGCCAGCCGGTAGGGACCCGCGGGCTGGACCTCGCGGATGGCGCCGAGGTAGAGCGCCGCCATGGCCTCGATCGTCCAGGGCCGGGGGAGCGACTCGGGCTCCGGCGCCTGGATCGCGTGCACGGGTCCGCCCAGGCCGCCCTCCCGCGCCAGCGGCAGGTAGCAGAAGACGCTGCCTCCAACGGGATGGATGCAGAAGAGCGGCGGATTCGAGCCGCGGGGCTCCAGCGGCACGAGCAGCGAGCGCGGCCTGTCCGCACCCCGGCGGAGGAGATCGGCCAGCCGCTCCACGGTCGAGGCCTCCAGCAGCGCGGAGAGCGGGATCCTGCGGCCGAAGTGTTGCTCGACGCTCCCCATCAGCCGCAGCGCGAGCAGCGAATGGCCGCCCAGGGCGAAGAAATCGTCGCGGATGCCGACCGGCCGCACGTCCAGGAGGTCCTCCCAGATCTGCGCCAGGCGCAGCTCGATCTCGTCGCGCGGCGGCGCCGCCTCCCGGCTGCCGCGGCCGGCCTGCCCCGGCTCCGGCAGGGCGGCGCGGTCGACCTTGCCGTTGGCGGTGAGCGGCATCCCGGGGAGCACCACGAACGCCGACGGCAACATGTACTCGGGGAGCCGCGCCTTGAGGAGCTCGCGCAGCTCGTCCGCGGAGGGGGGCGGGTCCGCCGTCAGGTAGGCGATCAGCCGCTGGTCGCGCGCGACGACCACGGCCTCCCGCACCTGCGGATGGCCCCGCAGCGCGGCCTCGACCTCGCCCGGCTCGATGCGGAAGCCGCGGACCTTCACCTGGTGGTCGATCCGGCCCAGGAACTCCAGGCGCCCGTCCGGCAGGTGGCGGACCCGGTCGCCGGTGCGGTAAAGCCGCGCGCCCGGCTCGGACCCGAAGGGATCGGGCACGAACCGTTCGGCCGTCAGACCGGGCCGATCGAGATACCCCCGGGCCACGCCCGCGCCGCCGATCCAGAGCTCGCCGGGGACTCCGGGCGGAGCCGGATGGAAGCCGGGGCCCGCCACGTAGAGCCGCGTGTTGACGATGGGGCGGCCGATGGGCACCGCTCCCGAGGCGGGATCGTCCGGCGCCACTTCGTGGACGCAGCAGCCCACGACCGTCTCGGTCGGCCCGTACTCGTTGATCAGGCGCGTGTCCGGCGCGTTCCGGCGCCAGAAGCCGAGGCTCTCGAAGGTCAGCAGCTCGCCACCGATGACCAGCGCGTGCGCGCGTCCCGCGCACTCCTCGGCGGGGATCAGGTGCCGCAGCGCCTCCAGGTGAGCGGGCGTGATCTTGACCAGGCTGAGCCCCTCGGCCTGGCGCAGCGCGCCGGCGAGCGCCTCCACGTCTCCCCGGTCCGGCAGCAGCGTCACCGTCCGGCCCGCGGCGAGAGGCGAGAGCAGGCTGGTGACGGTGAGGTCGAAGCCGAGGGCGGAATGGACGGGCGCTCCCGCTCCGTCCGCCACGCGGTAGGCCTCGACCGCCCAGAGCAGGTAGTTGACCAGCCCGTGGTGGGAGACCATGACCCCCTTGGGCCTGCCCGTCGAGCCCGAGGTGTAGAGGACGTAGGCCAGGTCCTCGGCATCCGCCGAGCGCGGCAGCCGGGTCTCGGGCTGGGCGTCCAGGGCATCGAGCCACTCGCGGGTGATCACGAGGGAGGTCCCCGAGTCCTCGGTCATCCAGGCCAGGCGCTCCGCCGGATGCCCCGGCTCCAGAGGCACGTAGGCCGCTCCCGCCTTGAGCGCCGCGAGGAGCGCGGCCGCCATCTCCGGCGAGCGCTCCAGGCAGAGGCCGATCCGCGATCCCGGCCCCACGCCGCGCCCGCGCAGCGCGTGCGCGATCCGGTTCGAGCGCCGGTCGAGCTCGGCGTACGTGAGCCGCTCCTCGCCGCAGACCAGGGCGAGCGCGTCCGGGGAGCGCTCGGCCGCGGCCTCGAAGAGCTGGTGGGCGCAGACGTCGGGGATGGGCCGGTCCCCGGTCCGGCTCCACTCCCGCAGGACCTGGAGCTGCTCGTCCGGCAGCGGGGACAGGAGGTTCCAGGCCGCGCCGGGATCGTCCGTCATCGCGAGCAGGGTGCGCGCGTAGAGCCCGGCGAACGTCCGCACCAGCTCCGGATGCAGCTCTCCCGCGTCGTACTGGAGCAGCACCTGGAGGTCGGAGCTGATCGCGTTGCGGTCGCAGTGGACCGTCAGGGTGAAGCTGGTCTCGGCGAAGGTGCGGACCTCGACGACCTCCAGGTTCCGCGTGCTCTCCAGGACGTGGAAGTGGACGTAGTTGAAGTTCACCTCGAACAGGCGGCGGCCCGCGCTCCTCTGCATTTCGGCGAGAGGGAACCGCCGGTGCGGCAGCAGGTCGCGCTCGGCCTCGAACGCCGCGCGCATCAGGTCGCGCCAGCTCCCTGCCGCCAGCCGCAGGCGCAGCGGCACGGTGTTGAGGAAGAGGCCCAGCACGCGCTCTCCCCCCTCGACCTCGGGCCTGCCGTTCGTCACCAGCCCGGTGGTCACGTCCGCATCGCCCGCGAGCAGCTCCAGGACGCGCAGATGGGCCGCCAGCAGCACGCTCTTGAACGGCACGCCCGCGCCGTCCGCGAGCCGGCCGAGCGCCGCGGTCGTCCCGGCCGTCAGAGAGACGGGGGCCGACCGGATGCGCTGCTCCGGCACCGGCAGCCGTCCCGGCCACCGCGGCAGCTCCTGGAATTCCTGGCCCGCGAGCCGCCCGGACCAGTAGCGGCGGCTCTCCTCGGACGCGAGCGCCCGCCGCTCCAGCGCCACGAAGTCGCGGAACGCGACCGGGGGAGGAGGCGGCAGGGTCTCGTCGAAGTACAGCGCGAACAGGTCGGAGAGCAGCGAGGCGAAGCTCCAGCCGTCCACGATCGCGTGGTGCTCGGTGACCCCGAGCTCGCAGGTGTCGTCGGTCAGGAGGTGGGCCCAGAACCGGAGGAGAGGGGGGCGGCTCCAGTCGAAGCGCCGCGACCGCTCGGCTGCGAAGCGCTCCGCCGTCACCCGCTCCCGCTCCTCCGGCGGGAGCGCGCGGAGGTCCGCGAACTCCAGGGGGATCCGCGCCTCCCGGTGCACGAGCTGCAGGGGCTCGCCGTACCGCGCCCCGTCGAAGGAGGTCCGCAGCACGGCATGGCGCGCGGCGAGGCGCTCCAGGGCGCGGGAAAGCCCGGCGGGGTCGAGGGCGCCGCGCAGCGTGAAGCTGCTCACGTTGTGGTAGGGGATCGAGCCCGCGCCGCTCTCGCCGTGGAAGAGCATGCCGAGCTGGAGCAGCGAGAGCGGATAGGCGTCCTCCAGGCCCTCGGGCAGGCGCTCCCGGTCCGCGGGCGCAACCAGGGCGAACGGCTCGAGCGCCTCCGTCTCCTCGCCGTCGCGCCGCGCGGCCTGCGCCAGCTCTTCGAGCGTCTGGTAGCGGAAGAGATCCTGGAGCTCGAAGTGCAGGCCGCGCTCGGCCGCGAGCGAGCGCACCCGGATGCTGAGGATCGAGTCGCCGCCGAGCGCGAAGAAGTTGTCGCCGACCCCGACCTCGTCCAGCCCGAGGACGCGCGACCAGACCTCGGCGAGCGCCCGTTCCTCGGGTGTCCGCGGGAGGACGAGCTCCCCCGCCAGGGTGGAGCGCTCGCGCTCCGGGGCGGGCAGGGCGGCGCGGTCGATCTTGCCGTGGGCCGTCAGGGGGAGCGCCGCGAGCGGCACGAAGGCGGCCGGCAGCATGTGCTCGGGCAGCCGCCGGCGCAGGAACGCGCGCAGCTCCTCGATCCCCGGCAGCGGCTCCGCTCCGGCCACGAGATAGGCGACCAGGCGCCGCTCCCCGCCCTCTTCGTCGCGATCCTTGCGGGCCAGCACCACCGCCTGCCGCACCGCCGGGTGCTCGCCCAGGGCGGTCTCGATCTCCCCCAGCTCGATGCGGAAGCCGCGGATCTTGACCTGATGGTCGATCCGCCCCAGGTACTCCAGGTCGCCGTTCGGCAGGTAGCGCGCGAGGTCGCCCGAGCGGTAGAGGCGCCCCCCTGGCTCGCGCCCGAACGGATCGGGCACGAAGCGCTGCGCGGTCAGCTCGGGCCGGCCGAGATAGCCCCGGGCCACCCCGGCCCCGCCGACGTACATCTCGCCGGCGACGCCGGTCGGCGCGGGCTCCTGGTTGCGGTCCAGGACCGCCAGGGAGAGGTCGGGCAGCGCCATGCCGATCATGCTCGCCGCGCTCAGGTCGGACGCGCCGACCGGGCGCCAGGTCACGTGCACGGTCGTCTCGGTGATGCCGTACATGTTGACCAGCCGCGGCAGCCGGTCGCCATGGCGCTCGAACCAGGGCGCGAGGCTCTGGAGGTCGAGCGCCTCGCCGCCGAAGACCACGTAGCGCAGCGCGATCCCCTCCCCCCCCGCCCCGGCATCCGCCTCGATGAGCTGGCGGAAGGCCGACGGCGTCTGGTTGAGCACGGTCACCCGCTCGCGCGCCAGCAGCTCGCGGAACGCCGACGGGGAGCGGCTCACGAAGTAGGGGACGACCACGAGCGTGCCGCCGTAGAGGAGGGCTCCCCAGATCTCCCAGACCGAGAAGTCGAAGGCATGCGAGTGGAACAGGGTCCAGACGTCGTCCGGGCCGAAGTCGAAGAGCCCCTCGGTCGTGCTGAAGAGCCGCACCACGTTGGCGTGGCTCACCCCCACGCCCTTCGGGCGCCCCGTCGATCCCGAGGTGTAGATGATGTAGGCCAGGTTGTCCGGATCGACAAGGACCGGCGCGGCGGCGTTCTCCTCGTCCAGGGGACCGTCGAGATCGACGACCGGGACATCGCACGCCGGGAGCCTCTCCCGCAGCGAGGACTGGGTGAGCAGCACCCGGATCCCCGAGTCCGACAGCAGGTAGCGCAGCCGCTCCTCGGGGTAGGCGGGATCGAGGGGGACGTAGGCGCCACCGGCCTTCAGGATCGCGAGGATGCCCACGACCATCGGAATCGAGCGCTCGACGCAGAGGCCCACCCGCGCCTCGGGGCCGGCACCGGCACGCCGCAGCCTCCGAGCCCAGCGTCCGGCGAGCGCGTCGAGCCCGGCATAGGTCAGCCGCTCGCCCTCGCAGACCACCGCGATCGCGTCCGGCGTGCGCGCCGCCTGCGCCTCGAAGAGCCGGTCGAGCGTGGTTTCGACCGGGCGCCGGGCCGCGCCGGTGTTGCGCTCGGCGATCAGGTGGTGGCGCTCCTCCGGGGAGAGGATCGGCAGGCTCCAGATCCGCCGGTCGGGATCGGTGGCCACGCCGGCGAGAAAGCGTCCGAAGTGATCGAGGAAGCGGTCTGCCGTGGCGGCGTCGAACAGGTCGGTGCTGTACTCGAGCGTCCCTTCGAGGCTCGCCTCGCCCGCGGCGAGCACCAGGGTGAGATCGAACTTGGAGGAGCTGGTGGAGGTCGCGACCGGCTCGAGCGCCAGGTCCTCCAGGGGGGCCGCGGGCCGCGGTGCATTCCCGAGAGCCAGCATCACCTGGAAGAGCGGCGTGTGCGAGAGCGTGCGCTCGATCTTCAGCTCGTCGATCAGCTTTTCGAAGGGCAGGTCCTGGTTCGCCTGGTCGTCGAGCAGCGTCTCGCCCGTCCGCCGCAGCGCCTCGCGGAAGACCGGGTCCCCGGACAGGTCGGAGCGCATCACGAGCGTGTTGACGAAGAACCCGATGAGCTCCTCGGTCTCGCGGTGGCGGCGCCCCGCCACGGGCGTGCCCACGCAGACGTCCTCCTGGCCCGAGCAGCGGCAGAGCAGCGCCTGGAAGGCGGTCAGCAGCGTGGCGAAGAGCGTGGTCCCCTCGCGGCGCGACAGCTCCTGCAGGCGCTGCGCGAGGTCGGCCGGGAAGAAGAACGGCCGGCTCGCGCCGCGCGGCGACTGGACCGCGGGCCGCGGCCGGTCCGCGGGCAGCGCGAGCAGGGGCGGAGCGCCCACGAGCCGGCGGTGCCAGTGGTCGACCTGGGCGGCGAGCACCTCGCCCTGGAGCCAGCGGCGCTGCCAGTCGGCGAAGTCCGCGTACTGGATCGGCAGCTCGGGAAGCGGCGAGGGCTGGCCGCGGTGGAACGCGCGGTAGAGCACGGCCAGCTCCCGCACCAGCAGGTTGCGCGACCACTCGTCGGAGACGATGTGATGGAGCGTGACCAGGAGCACGTGGCGCTCGGCCGCCAGGCGCAGCAGCGCCGCCCGGAAGACCGGCCCCTGCGCCAGGTGGAACGGCCGCCGCGCCTCCTCGGCCACCCGGCGATCCAGCTCCTCGGGCAGTGCGCCCAGGTCGATCACCGGCAGCGGCACGGCCGCGGCCGGGGCCACGGCCTGGACCGGCCCGTCGTCATCTTCCTCGAAAGTCGAGCGCAGCACCTCGTGGCGCCGCGCCACTTCCATCAGCGCCCGGGCGAGCGCCGCCACGTCGAGCCGGCCGTCGAGCCGCAGGGCCGCGGGCACGTTGTAGGCCGGGCTCGCCGGCTCCATCTGGTGCAGGAACCAGAGGCGCTGCTGCGAGAACGAGCATGGGAAGCGGTTTCCTGCTCCGCGCAGCGGGCTCGGGGCGATCGGCGGGATGCCGGAGCCCGAGCGCTCCCGGAGCTTCTGCTGGAGAAGCTTCTGCTTCGCCGGCGAGAGGCGGCCGATGCGGTCGAGGACCTCGCTCATGGCAGGAGCTCCTCGGGCAGCTCCTCCAGCTCGGCCAGAAGCTGCGCGAGCTCGGCTTCGTCCTGGAGCTCGACCTGCCGGCTCAGGACGGTCGCGGCCAGGCGCGCGACCGTGGGCGCCTCGAAGATGGCGCGCAGGGGGATGTCGATCCCGAAGCTCTCGCGCACCCGGGAGAGCAGGCGGGTGGCGAGCAGCGAGTGCCCGCCCAGGTCGAAGAAGCTGTCCTGGACGCCGACCCGCTCCACCTGGAGGAGATCGGCCCAGATGTCGGCCAGGGTCTGCTCCACCGCCGACGAGGGCGGGACGTAGGGCCGCTCCGCCACCAGGAGGCTGTCCGGCGCGATGCGCGCCAGGGCCTGCCGGTCCACCTTGCCGTTGGGGGTGAGCGGCAGCGCCGGCAGCGTGACGAACGACGAGGGCACGAGCGCGTCGGGCAGCGAGCCGGCCAGCAGATCGCGCAGCGACTGGGAGGAGAGCTCCGCTCCGTCCGCGGGGACGAGCCAGGCGACCAGGCGCCGGTCGCCCGCGCCGTGCCCGCAGGCCACGACCGCGGCCGCGCCCACCCCCGGCAGGGCCTTGAGCGCCGCCTCGACCTCTCCCGGCTCGACGCGGAAGCCGCGGATCTTCACCTGCTGGTCGATGCGGCCCAGGAACTCCAGCGCGCCGTCCGGCAGGTGCCGCACGAGGTCGCCGGTGCGGTAGAGGCGCGCCCCGGGCTCCACCCCGAACGGATCGGGCACGAAGCGCTCCGCGGTCAGCTCCGGCCGGCCCAGGTAGCCGCGGGCGAGCCCCGCTCCGCCCAGCAGCAGCTCGCCGGGGATTCCGGCCGGGACCGGCTGGCCCGCCGCGTCCACGACGTAGACCCGGACGTTGGCGAGCGGGCGGCCCAGGGGCACCGTGGCGCTCCGGCGGGGCGCGCCGTCCACGATCCGGTGGGTCAGCACCCCGACGGTGCTCTCGGTCGGGCCGTAGTGGTTGAGGACGGCGCAGCCCGGGGCGAGCGCGCGCACCTCGTCCACGTCCGCCCAGGGGAGCGCTTCTCCTCCAAAGACGAGCCGGCGGCGCGGCAGGACCGGCAGCGAAGCGGCCCGCAAGGCGCGCAGGTGCGACGGCACGATCTTCAGGCAGTCGACCGTCTCGCGCCCGAAGTAGCCCGCCATGGCCGCGGGGTCGGCGGCGCGCTCGGCCTTGAGCACGTGCAGCGTGCCGCCGGTCAGCAGCGCGGGGAAGATGCTGGTGTTGCCGAGGTCCGCCGAGAGCGTGGACACGGTCGCGAAGCTGGCGGGACCGTCGAGATCGAGCCTCTCGAGGACGGCTCCGGCATAGTGGGCGAGCTGCCGGTGCTCCACGGCCACGCCTTTCGGCCTGCCGGTGGAGCCCGAGGTGAAGAGGACGTACGCGAGGTTTGCGGGCGACGTCAGGCGGGCGGGGTTCTCCTCGCTCTCGCCGGCGAAAAGCTCCCCGAGGGAGACTCGCCGCAGGCCCGCGGGCAGCAGGTCGGCCAGGTGCTCCTGCACCAGCAGGACGCGCGCGTCCGCCTCCCCGGCCATGAAGGCGAGGCGGCTCGCGGGGTACGCGGGATCGAGCGGCACGTAGGCCCCCCCGGCCTTGAGGACGGCGAGGAGGCCGAGGATCATCTCCGCGGAGCGCTCGGCGCAGATCCCCACCCTCGCCTCGGGCTGGACTCCCAGGCGGCGCAGGCGGTGGGCCAGCCGGTTCGCCCGGCGGTTGAGCTCGCCGTAGGTGAGCCGGTCGTCCTCGCAGACCACGGCGACCGCGCCGGGGCTCCGCTCCGCCTGGGCCTCGAACATCTCGTGGACGAGGAGCCCGGGGACGGGAGCGGTCCGGGTCGCGCTCCATTCGAGCAGCAGCCGGCGCTCCGGCTCGGTGAGAAGGGGCAGGTCCGGGATCCGCCGCTCCGGGTCGTCCACGATCCCGGCGAGCAGCAGCTCGAAGTGCCCGAGCATGCGCTCGACCGTGGATTCGTCGAACAGCTCCGGCCGGTAGCCGAGGAAGAGCGTGAGCCCCTCCCCCGGGTCGTCCACGGTCAGGGTCAGGTCGAACTTGCCCGGCTGGGGAGCCGTGTCGACGAGCTCCAGCCGCAGGCCGGGAAGCTCCAGGGCGGCGCGCGGCGTGTTCACCAGGTTGAACAGCACCTGGAACAGCGGCGTGTGCAGCAGGCTCCGCTCGGGCTGCAGAGCCTCGACCAGCTTCTCGAACGGGAGGTCCTGGCGAGCCTGATCCTCGATCAGCCACTCCCGCACCCGCGCCAGGAGGCCGTGGAAGAGAGGGTCCTCCCTCAGCGTGGCCCGCAGCGCCAGCGTGTTGACGAAGAACCCGATCAGCCCCTCCGTCTCCAGGCGGTTGCGCCCGGCGACCGGAGCGCCGACCACGAGGTCCGTCTGGCCGGTATAGCGGTGCAGCAGGGCGTAGAGGGCGGAGAGGAGCAGCATGAAGGGCGTCGCTCCCCGGCGCCGCGCCAGGGACCGGAGCGCCCGCGCCAGGCCGGGCTCGACCTCCCGCCGGAGGGGGGAGGCGCTGCGGGAGCCCGCGAGGGGCGTTCGCGGCCGGTCGGTGGACAGATCGAGGACCGGCGGAGCGCCGCGGAGGCGCTCCCGCCAGTAGGCGATCTGCTCCGCGAGCACCTCGCCGGAGAGCCAGTCCCGCTGCCAGACCGCGAAGTCGGCGTACTGGATCGGCAGCTCCGGCAGCTCCGGCCCGGGGTCGGACAGCGCGGCGAGCTCCCGGACGAAGATCGCCGTGGACCAGCCGTCGCTCACGGCGTGATGCAGGACGAAGAGGAGGAGGTGCGAACGCTCCTCGACCCGGACCAGCAGCACGCGCAGCAGGGGCCCGCGCGCCAGATCGAACGGCCGCAGGCTCTCCCGGGCGATCAGCTCCCGCGCCGCGGCCTCCCGCCCGGCCAGGCTCGAGAGGTCCACCAGGGGAAGATCGATCTCCCACGAGGAGGCGATCGCCTGGCAGGGCTCGCCCTCCGCCGCCGGGAACGACGTGCGCAGGACCTCGTGGCGCCGCACGATCTCCCGGAGGCTGCGCAGCAGCGCAGGGCGATCCAGGTCACCCTCGACCCGCAGCGCGCCGGGGATGTTGTAGGCCGCGGAGCCGGGCTCCAGCTGGTCGAGGAACCAGAGGCGCTCCTGCGCGAACGACAGGGGGAGAGCGCGGCTCCTGGAGGCGCGAAGGATCGGCGGCGCCGGCTGCCGGGAGCCGGAGAGCGCCGTTTCGAGCCGCTCGGCGAACGACCGCAGAGTGGGAGCCTCGAAGACGGAGCGCAGCGGCATCTCGACCCCGAAGGCCTGGCGCACCCGGGAGACCACCTGCGTGCCGAGGAGGGAGTGCCCTCCGAGCCGGAAGAAATCGTCGCGGGCGCCGATGCGCTCG
Organism: Thermoanaerobaculia bacterium; assembly: GCA_045807605.1. GTDB lineage: Bacteria > Acidobacteriota > Thermoanaerobaculia > Multivoradales > UBA5704 > DATMER01. Next base: position 17,891 of record JBJMGZ010000658.1, read on the forward strand.
GTCCCGAGCACCTCCGTCCAGATCCCCGCCACGATCTCCTCGACCGGGGTGCGCGGCCGCAGGTCGCCGGGACCGGCCTCCCGCTCCGGCTCCGGAGCGATCCCGGCGAGCGCGCGGCGGTCGACCTTGCCGCTGGGCGTCAGGGGGAGCACGTCGAGAAACACGAAGCCGGACGGCACCATGAACTCGGGCAGGCGGGAGAGCAGGAACTGCCGCAGCTCGTCGACCGCGCCTCCCCTGGGCGCCAGGAACGCGACCAGGCGCCGGTCGCGGCCGACCTCCCGGACCAGGACCGCCGCCTCCTTCACCCCGGGATGGGAAGACAGGGTGGCCTCGATCTCCCCCAGCTCGATGCGGAAGCCGCGGATCTTGACCTGGTGATCGATCCGCCCCAGGAAGTCGATCGCGCCGTCCTCGCGGTGGCGCGCCAGATCGCCCGTCCGGTAGAGCCGCCCGCCGGGCTCCGCGCCGAACGGATCGGGGATGAAGCGGTCCGCGGTCAGGTCCGGCCGGCCCAGGTAGCCGCGCCCGACGCCGGCGCCTCCGATGTGCAGCTCGCCGGGAACGCCCGGAGGAGCGGGATGGCCCGCCCGGTCGAGCAGGTGGATGCGGAGGTTCGCGATCGGATGGCCGATCGGCACTCTCGCCTCTCCCCCGCCGCGTCGGCATTCCCAGAAGGTCACGTCGACCGCGGCCTCGGTCGGGCCGTAGAGGTTGTGCAGCCCGGCCGTCCCCACGCGCTCGAAGAAGAGCGCCGCGACGTCGGCCGTCAGCTCCTCGCCGCTCGCGATCACGCGCCGCACGCAGGCGCAGCGCTCCAGCCCCTCGGCGTCGAGGAACGCCCGCAGCATCGAGGGCACGAAGTGCAGCGTGGTGATCCCCTCCCGCGCGATCGTCTCGACCAGGTAGGCCGGATCGCGATGCCCCTCCGGCCTGGCCATGACCAGGCACGACCCGAACGCGAGCGGCCAGAAGAGCTCCCACACCGAGACGTCGAAGCTGAAGGGCGTCTTCTGCAGCACCCGGTCCTCGGCCCCCAGACCGTAGGCCTCCTGCATCCAGAGGATGCGGTTGACGATGCCGCGGTGGGAGTTCATGACCCCCTTCGGCCGGCCGGTCGAGCCGGAGGTGTAGATCACGTACGCGAGCGACGCCGGATCGCCCTCGGGGAGGTCGCCGGGGGCTTCGCCGATCCCGTCCAGGAACACGGCCGGGCTGCCCGGCGGCAGGAGGTCCGCCAGGCCCCTCGCCGTCAGCACGATCCGGGGCGCCGCGTCGGCCACGAAGAGGCCCAGCCGGTCCCGGGGGTACGACGGATCGAGCGGCAGGTACGCGGCCCCCGCCTTGAGCACGCCGTAGAGCGCGACGACCATCTCCAGCGAGCGCTCGAGCAGCACGCCCACGACCACCTCCGGACCGGCCCCGTGCGCGCGCAGCCAGCGCGCCAGGCCGTTGCTGCGGGCGTCGAGCTCCCGGTACGTGAGGCTCGCCCCCTCGCTGCGCACGGCCTCGGCCTCCGGCGTGCGCAGCGCCTGGGCCTCGAAGAGCTGGTGGAGGCAGAGCCCCTGCGGATAGACCGCCGCCGTGTCGTTCCACCGGGCGAGCTGCCGCCGCTCGGCCTCGGACAGCAGCGGGAGCTCGGAGATCCGCCGCCGCGGCTCGGCGCAGGCGGCCTCCAGGAGCACCCGCAGGTGCCCGGCGAGGCGCTCGATCCGGACGGCGTCGAAGAGATCGGTGCTGTACTCGAACGCTCCGGCCAGCTCGTCGGCCCCTTCCGTGAGAAAGAGGCTCAGGTCGAGCTTCGCCGTGCCCGAATCGAAGTCGAGCGGGGCGAACGTGAGGCCGGGCAGCTCGATCCGTTGAACGGGCGTGCTCTGGAAGGCGAAGAGGACCTGCACCAGCGGCGGCCGGGAGGGGTCGCGCTCCGGCTGCAGCTCCTCGACCAGCCTTTCGAAAGGCAGCTCCTGGTGGGCGAGGGCGCCGAGCGTCGACTCGCGCACCCGGCCGAGCAGGTCCAGGAACGCGGGATCGCCGGCGAGGTCCGCCCGCAGCACCAGCGTGTTGACGAAGAGGCCGATGAGCGGCTCCAGCTCCCGCCGGGTGCGGCCCGCGACCGGCGAGCCCAGCAGCAGGTCCTCCTGGCCCGAGTGGCGGCCGAGCAGGACCTCGTAGGCGGCGAGCAGGACCATGAACAGCGTCCCGCCCGAGAGCTGGGCGAGTCCGCGCAGACCGGCGAGCAGGGGCGCGGGCAGGGCGAAGCGCGCGAGAGCGCCGCGGGATCCCTGGACCGCGGGACGCAGGCGGTCGGCCGGAAGGTCCAGGAGGGCGGGCGCGCCCGCGAGCCGCCCCTTCCAGAACGCGAGCTGCTGCTGGAGAACCTCCCCGGCGAGCCACTCCCGCTGCCAGACGGCGAAGTCGGCGTACCGGATCGGAAGCTCCGGCAGGCTGGAGCCCTGCCCGCTGTAGAACGAGCCCAGCTCGTGGGCGAACACGCCGAAGGACCACAGGTCCGCCGCGATGTGATGCATCACGAGCACGAGCAGGTGCTCCCGCGCGGCCAGGCGCAGCAGCCTCGCCCGCAGGAGCGGCCCGCGGGCGAGATCGAAGGGCAGGCGGCCCTCGGCCTCACCGAGGGCCCGCGCCGCCGGGTGGCGCACGGGCTCCGGCAGCGCGGAGAGGTCGATCACGGGCAGAGGCCCGGAGAGCGCCGGCGCTGCCACCTGGTACGGCACCCCCGCGGACTCGACGAACACCGTGCGCAGGGACTCGTGCCGCCGGAGCACCTCGCCCAGGGCGGCGGCGAGGCGGGGCACGTCCAGCCGGCCGGTGAGCCGGATGGCGTCGAGCAGGTTGTAGGCCGGGCTGCCGGGCTGCCAGCGGTCCAGGAACCAGAGCCGCTCCTGCGCGAACGACAGCCGCACCGGCCCCTCCTCCTGGCGCCGCGGGATGGCGGCAGGAGGAGGGCCCGCTTTCACCTCGGCGCGCAGGCGCTGCGCGAGCAGCGCCCTCCGCTTGGGCGAGAGCGCGGCGATGCGGCCCGACGGTTCGGTCATCGCCCGCTCATTCGTAGCGCAACGCGATCGTCGGCTCCACCTTGACCGCGCGCCGCGCCGGCAGGTACGTCGCGAGCGAGGCGACCGCGATGAAGACGAGGACCACCCCGGCGAAAGTGAACGGATCCCGTGCTGTGACGCCGAAGAGCTGGCTGGACAGGAGGCGGGTCAGCACCAGGGCGCTGGCGACGCCCAGAACCAGGCCGCCGCACACCAGGGCCAGGCCGCGGCCCATCACCAGCCCGAGCACGCCGTTGCGATTCGCCCCCAGCGCCATGCGCAGCCCGATCTCCTGCGTCCTCTGCACCACGGAGTACGCCAGCATGCCGTAGAGGCCGAGCAGGGCGAGAAGCAGGGCGAGGAACGCGTAGAGCCCGACGATGGCCGCGTTCAGGCGCTGGCTCCGCTCCTGCTCCCGCATGCGCTCCTCGATGGTGCGGATGTCGTAGACCGGGACCTGGGAGTCCACCTTGCGGACCGCGTCGCGGACGCTCTTGGTGACGCTCGCCGAATCGATGCTCGCGCGCACGATCAGGTTCGTGTCCGCGGTCGGCCGCTGCCCGAGCGAGAACAGGATGTGGTGGTTGCCCTCCACGAACCGGCCCTGGAAGCGGACGTTCGGGATGAGCCCCACGACGGTCACCGGCACGTCGGGCTCGCGGGTGGGCCGGACGAGCCGCTTGCCGATCGGGTCCTGGCCCGGCCACAGGACGTCGGCGAGCGACTTCGTGATCACCGCGACCCGCGGCCCCTCGTAGATGTCGTCCTGGGTGAACTCGCGGCCCTTGAGCAGCGGCACGCCGAGCACCTTGAGAGCGCCCGGGCTGACGCAGTGCAGGTCCGCCCGGATCGGCGCGGCCTCCGCCGGCGCGCCCTCGCGCGCGACCTCGGTGAACGTGGTCATGATGCCCGGCATCGCGGGTCCCCAGATCCCGGCCGCCTGCACGCCCGGGGCGCCGTCGAGGAGCCGGAGCAGCTCCTTCTGGGCCGCCGCCATCGCCGGCCGCTCCTCGTACCTCTCGGACTCGAAGCTCAGCCGCATGCTCAGCAGGCGGGCGGTCTCGAAGTCCACGCCCGTGGTCTGGAGCAGCCAGAAGCTGCGCAGCAGCAGCCCGGCCACGATGAGCAGGACCACGACGATGGCGACCTGGAAGACGATCAGGCTGTTGCGGCCCCGGGACGAGTGGGTCCTGCCCCCGGCGGAGCGGATCTGCTGCAGCGTCCCCTTGGAATCCATGCGCGCGACGCTGAGCGCCGGCGGCAGGCCGAACAGCAGCCCGGTCAGCACCGTGCCCAGGATGGTGATGGCGAGAATCTGGCCGTCGAGCTCGATCTTGGTGAAGGGCGGCAGGTCGAGAAGGCCGACCATCAGCTTCGTGCCCCAGACCGCGAGCAGCGCCCCGAGCGCGCCGCCCAGGATGGCCAGGATCAGGCTCTCCGCGAGCACCTGCTGGATCAGCCGCCACCGGTTCGCTCCGAGAGCGAGCCGCAGGGAGAGGTCGCGCCGCCGCTCGGCCACCCGCACCAGCAGGAGGTTGGCGATGTTGGCGCAGCCGATCAGCATGACGAGCCCCGCTCCGGCGAGCAGGATCTTCATCCCGGCCTCCATGTCCTCGAACATGAACTCGCGCAGCGGCAGCACCCGCGCGCCGTAGTCCTTGTTCGTATCGGGGTACTGGCGCTGCAGGTCGGTGGCGAACGCGTCGGCCTCCTGCTGGGCCTGCTCGACCGTCACCCCCGGCTTCAGGCGCGCCAGGGAGAACCAGAGACGCTCCTCGCGCGAGGTGAAGATCGGCGGCTCGTTGGGCAGGAACGAGGCTCCCGCCATGTTGGCCGGGATCCAGGCGTCGACCTCCCACCGCCCCTGCGGGAAGTCGTAGAGCCCTTCCGGCATCACGCCGACCACCGTGTAGGGCTCGTTGTTGAGGACGATCTTCTGCCCGACGATCCCCGGATTCTTCTGCCAGAGACGCTGCCACAGGTGATGGCTGAGGATGATGAACGGCGCGCTTCCCGGGGGTCCGTCCTCCTGCGGCGTGAACAGGCGGCCCAGCCGCGGCTGGACGCCGAGCATCTTGAGATACGACGAGGGGACGTAGTTGACCCCGATCCTCTCGACGGAGTCTCCCTGCATGACGAGACGGTCCTGGTAGCAGAGGAAGGGCGACACGTCCTCCAGGAGCGCCGTCCTCCTGCGCCAGTCCTCCGACTCGAGCCAGGACAGGTCGGTGTCGGACGAGTTGGGCAGGTAGAACATGCTGAGGACGACGAGGCGGTCCGCATCCTTGTAGGCCAGGTCCCGGAAGAGAACCGCCTTGGCGGCGCTGAACACGGATGCGCTGCCGCCGATGCAGAGCGCCAGGATCAGCAGCACCAGGACGCTGAAGCCCGGACGCAACGCGAGGGATCGTGCCGACTGCCGTACGAGGTTGGTCATTGGGTCCTCCGTCTATTTTCTCAATCGCTGTTTCAGAAGCGCGAGTTTCTTGTCCGAAAGCCTGGATCGCCGGGCCGCCACCTGGTCCTGGAGAGCCGCGGACCTCTCCTGCGCAACCGCCCGGCTCCCCTCCTCCTCCGCGTCCTCGTACACCGCCGGATCGGTCAGCCACAAGGTGCCGTCCGCACCCGCGCCAGGCAGGCCGGAGAGCCGCTGCGCAGGGTCGGCCGCCACGCCGCGGAGCACCTGTTCGAAGTGCGCGAGCAACCGCTCCGCGGTCGTGCGTTCGTAAAGGCCGGCATCATACTCTACCCAGACGAGAAGGTCTCCGGATTCCACGACAAAGCTCACCGAGAGGTCATAAGGCGCCCGCTTGGCCGAGCGGCCGAGATCGAAGGTCTCCACCGCGACTCCCGGCAGCCGCAGCGGCGGGATGGAGACGTTCTGGAACACCACCATCACCTGGAAGATCGAGCTCCGCCCCGCCTGCCGGTCGGGACGGCTGCGCTCCACCACCTTCTCGAACGGCGCATCCTGGTGGGAGTAGGCCTGCAAGGCGGACCTGCGCACCTCGACCAGGAGCTCGCGGAACGTCCAGCCGGGATCGACCGCCGCGCGCAGGGGCAGCACGTTGGCGAAGAACCCGATCAGGTCCTCGGCCGCCGGATGCGCCCGGTTGGCGTGCATCGTGCCCACCACGACCCGCTCCTGGCCGGTGTACCTGTGGATCAGCAGCGCCAGCGCGGCCAGCAGGGTCATGAAGAGCGTGGCGCCCTGCTCCCGCCCCAGCCTCACGAGCGGCTCCAGGACCTCTCCAGGAATGGTGCTCCGGACCGCCTCGAGCGCTCCTCCGGCCCGCGAGGCCGGCCGGTCCCGCGGCAGGAGCGCCGGTCCCTCCCCCCCGAGCCGGCCCGCCCAGTAGGCGAGCTGCTCTTCCAGCAGGTCCCCCTGCAGCCAGCGGCGCTGCCAGGCTCCGAAGTCCGCGTACTGGATGGGCAGGTCCGGCAGGGGCGAGGGCCGCGCGGCGCAGAAGGCCTCGTAGAGGACCGTCACCTCGCGGATGAGGACACCCAGCGACCAGCCGTCGCAGGCGATGTGATGGATGGTCAGGCAGAAGGCGTGGTCGTCCTGCGCGAGCTTCACGAGGGCCGCCCGCAGGAGCGGCCCGCGGGCGAGGTCGAACGGCGCGGACTGGAGAGCCTGGATGGCCTGCCGCGCCGTCTCCTGCCGGTCCGCGGCGGGCAGGCCGGAGAGGTCGGCCACGGCCAGGAGCCGCCGGGGAGGCGCGTCGATCACCTGGAGAGGGCGGCCGTCGGCCACGATCCGCGTCCGCAGCACCTCGTGCCGCCGGCAGATCTCCACGAGAGTCGCGTCGAGCGCTTCCAAGGAGAGCCGGCCGCGCAGGCGGAAGGCATAGCCCAGGTTGAAGGCATTGCTGCCGGGCTCCAGCTGGTCGTAGAGCCAGAGCCTCTCCTGGGCGTACGAGACCGGCAGCGGCCCGCCGCGCGGCACCCGCTCCAGAGGGGGCAGCTCCCGGGCTCCGGAGCGCGTCTCGACGGCGGCGGCGAGCCGGGCGGGCGTGGGATGCTCGAAGAGCAGGCCGGGAGGCAGCTCGACGCCGAGCGCCTCCCGCAGGCGGGCCGTCACCTGGCCGGCCAGGAGAGACTGTCCGCCCAGGGCGAAGAAGTCATCGTCGGGGCCGATCGCGCCGGTCTCCAGGAGGTCCGCCCAGATCCCGAGCACGATCTCCTCGGTGGGCGTGCGCCCGGCCGGAGCGCTCGCCGGCTCCTCCGCCCGGACCTCGGGCAGCGCGCGGCGATCCACCTTGTTGTTCGGCGTGAGCGGCAGCGCGTCCAGAAGCGCGAACGCGGCCGGCCGCATGTAGTCCGGCAGGCGGCCGGCGAGGAGCTTCTGGATCTCGGAGAGATCGATCGGCTCCCGCGGCACCAGGTAGGCCACCAGCCGCTTCTCCCCGGACTTCGCGGCCGCGGCCACCACGACGGCGTCCTTCACCCCCGGATGCTCCAGGAGCACCGACTCGATCTCGCCGAGCTCGATGCGGAAGCCGCGGATCTTGACTTGATGGTCCGACCGTCCCAGAAAATCGAGCTGCCCGTCTTCGGTGACGCGGGCCAGGTCGCCGGTGCGGTAGAGGCGCGCCCCGGCTCCGGACGGGCTCGGGACGAACCGCTCGGCCGTGAGATCGGGCCGGCCGAGGTAGCCGCGGGCGAGCCCCGCGCCGCCGATGTAGAGGTCTCCGGGCGTCTCCGCCGGAACCGGCCGCAGGTTCTCGTCGAGCACGAGGAGGTCGGTCGCCGCGATCGGGCCTCCGATCGGGACCGGCCCGTCCCCGGGCTCGACCCGCGCGACGGCCGACCAGATCGTGGTCTCGGTCGGGCCGTAGAGGTTCCAGAGCTCGGCCCCGCTCTCCAGGAGCTGGCGCGCGAGCTCGCGGGGCAGCGCCTCGCCGCCGCAGAGCATGCGCAGCCGGGGGCTCCCCTTCCACCCGGATTGCAGGAGGAGCTTCCAGGTGACGGGCGTGGCCTGCAGCGCGGTCGCGCCGCTCGCCTCCAGGAGCCGGGCCAGGCGCGCGCCGTCCATCGCCGTCTCCCGGGACGCCACGACCACGCGGCCGCCCGCGACGAGCGGCAGGAAGATCTCCAGCCCGGCGATGTCGAAGGAGAGCGTGGTGACCGCCACCAGCACATCGGTCTCGCGGAACCCGGGCCGCTCCCGCATCGAGAGCAGGAAGTTGGCGAGCGCGCCGTGCGTGACCTGCACCCCCTTGGGCCGGCCCGTGGAGCCCGAGGTGTAGATCACGTACGCAAGATTTTCCGGCAGGGCGCGGACCTCGGGGCACGAATCGTCCGTTCCGTCCAGCCCCTCCTCCAGCGGATCGGTCAGGACCACCTTCAGGCCCGAGTCGCGGACCATGAGCTCGAGCCGGTCCGCGGGGAAGCCCGGATCGAGAGGCACGTAGGCGCCGCCGGCCTTGTGGATCCCCAGCATGGCCACGACCATCTCGATGCCGCGCCGGAGGCGCAGCCCCACGAGGACCTCGGGTCCGACGCCCAGCCCGATGAGCCGGTGCGCCAGGCGGTTGGCGCGCCGGTCGAGCTCGCCGTAGGTGAGCTCCCGGCCCTCGAACACGAGGGCGGCCCGGTCCGGAGCGCGCCGCGCGCGCTCCTCGAAGAGCTCGCGCACCGTCATGGGGCCATGGCTCCGGACGCGGGCTCGAGCAGCGAGTCGACCTCGTCCTCGCTGAGGCTCTCGATCTGCTCGATCATGCGGTCCTCGATCACTCCCGACAGCTCCGCGACCGTCGGGGCCTCGAACAGCGCGCGCAGCGCCAGCTCCACGCCGAAGGTCTCGCGCAGCCGCCAGGTCGCCTGCGTGGCCAGCAGCGAGTGCCCTCCGAGCTCGAAGAAGTTGTCGAACACCCCCACCCGCTCCACGCCGACGACCTGGGTGAAGATCTCCGCGACGGCGGCCTCGATCTCGGTGCGGGGAGCGACGTAGGGCCGGTCCTGGCCCCCCTCCCCTCCCACCTCCGGCAGGGCGCGCCGGTCCACCTTGCCGCTGGTGTTGAGCGGCAGGCGCTCCAGCTCCACCCAGGCCGACGGCACCGCGTAGTCGGGGAGCCGGCTCTGCAGGAACTGGCGAAGGTCCTGGACCGTGGCCTCGCCGGGGGTCCGGATCACCACGTAGGCCACCAGCCGCTGCGCGCCCGAGGGCTCGGGCCGGGCCAGGACCACGACCCCCGCGATCGCGGGGTGCTCGCTGAGCACGGCCTCGATCTCGCCCAGCTCCAGGCGGAAGCCGCGGATCTTCACCTGGTGGTCGATCCGCCCGAGGAACTCCAGGTTGCCGTCGGCGCGCAGGCATGCCAGGTCGCCGGTGCGGTACAGGCGGGCGCCGGGCAGGACCGAGCAGGGGTCGGGCACGAACACGGCCGCGGTCTTCGCGGGATCGAACAGGTAGCCGCGGCCCACGCCGCCGCCGCCCACGCAGAGCTCGCCCGTCACCTCCAGGGGCACGGGGTCGAGCCAGGGGCTCATCACGTAGAGCTGCGTGTTGAGGACCGGCCTGCCGATCGGGATCGAGCGCGCCTGCGCGGCTTCCTCAATGGTGACCCGGTGGTGGCTGATGTCGTCCGAGCACTCGGTGGGGCCGTAGGCGTTGAGCAGCGCGGCCCCCGGATAGGCCCGGTGCCACTCGCGGCAGAGCTCCGGCGGCAGCGCCTCGCCGGTCGGAATCAGCCAGCGCAGCGCCGCGAGCCCGGGTCCGGCGCCCGCGCCGCGGCGGCGGATCTCCTCCAGCATGAGCCGCATCAGCGACGGCACGGTCTCGAGCACCGTGACCCCGTCCGCCTCCACCCGGTCGAAGAGCACGGCCGGATCGTGCGCGACCGCGTCGCGGTAGATCTCGACCCGCCCGCCGGTGGCCAGCGGCGCCAGGAACTGCCAGACCGAGATGTCGAAGCACTGCGACGCGGTCTGCGCCACCACGTCGGCGCCGGTCAGCGCGAGGTCCTCGATCTTGGCGAACAGGTGGTTGATCATGCCTCCGTGCACGACCATGGCGCCCTTGGGCACCCCGGTCGAGCCCGAGGTGAAGATCACGTAGGCGAGGTTCGCGGAGCCGCTGCGGGCCGGCGGCGCCTCCGCCAGCTCGCCGTCCGCCAGGGTCTCCAGGTCGAGCAGCCCGGCCTCCGTCCCCGCTTCCTCGGCGAGAGGCCGGAGGGCCTGCGAGGCCAGCACCCATCGGCTGCGGCTCTGCTCGAGCACCTGGCGGATGCGGCCGGCGGGGTGATGGGGGTCGAGCGGCAGGTACGCCCCGCCGGCCTTGAACACCCCGAGCATCGCGACCAGGAAGTCCAGCCCGCGCTCGGCCAGGAGGGCGACCAGGCCCTCGGCATCTACGCCGTGCTGGATCAGGCTCGCGGCGAGCCGGTTGGCCCGCCGGTCGAGCTGGGCGTAGGTCAGGCTCTCCCCGTCGCAGGCCGCGGCCACGCGGTCCGGGTGCTGCGCCGCGAGCCCCTCGAAGAGCTGCTGGAACGCCTGCCCCCGCGGGAAGCTCCCGGCACGGTCGTTCCATTCGCCGAGGAGCTGCGCCCGCGAAGTCTCCGAGAGGACCGGCAGCGAGGCCACGTCGCGCCCAGGGGACTCCGCCATGCAGCCGAGCAGCGCCTGGAAGTGCTCCAGGAAGCGGGCGATGAACGGCGCGTCGAACAGGCTCGTGCTGAAGTGGAGCGCGCCTTCGAGCCCCGTGCCGTCCTCGGTCATCTCCAGGAACAGCTCGAACCGGGTCGTGCCGGTCTCGACGTCCATGCGGCTGAGGCTCAGGCCGGGCAGCTCGATGCGCTCCAGCGGCGCGTTCTGGAGCGCGAACATGACCTGGAAGAGCGCCGAGCGCTCCAGGTCCCGATCGGGGTTGATCTCGGCGACCAGCCGCTCGAACGGCACGTCCTGATGGCCGAAGGCGTCGAGCGCCACCCGCCGCACCCGCCGCAGCAGCTCCTCCACGTCCGGCGTGCCCGAGAGGTCCGCGCGCACGACCAGCGTATTGACGAAGAACCCGATCAGGCGCTCGAGCTCGGTCCGGCCGCGGCCGGCCACCGGCACGCCGACCGGAATGTCGGAGGCGCCGCTGTAGCGCTGGAGCAGCGCGGCGAAGCCTCCGAGGAGCGTCATGAAGAGCGTCGTCCCGCTCTGCCGGCTGAGCACCCGGAGCCGGGCGGCCAGGGTGTCCGGCACGCGGAACCACCTCGTCCCGCCCTGCCACGGATCGCCGTCGTTCTGCGCGCGCCGCCGCGGCAGGTCGAGGGCCGCGGGCGCATCCGCGAGCCGCTCCTTCCAGAAAGCGAGCTGCCGTTCAAGAACCTCGCCCTGGAGCGCGTCGCGCTGCCAGCACGCGAAATCCGTGTACTGCACGGGCAGCTCCGGCAGGAGCGGGGGCCGGCCCGCCGCGATCGCCGTGTACAGGGCGGAGACCTCGGACAGGAGCACGCCCATGGACCAGGCGTCGGACACGATGTGGTGCAGGTTCAGGAGCAGCACGTGCTCTCGCGGAGAGCGCCGCACCAGCAGGGCGCGAATCAGCGGCCCCCTTTCGAGGCTGAAGGGGAGGCGCCCGTCGAGCACCGCGAGGCGGACCGTCTCCCGCTCGCGCGCGGCCTCCGGCAGGGCGCTCAGGTCGATCAGGCGGAGCTCGATGGGCAGGCGCTCGTGCACGATCTGCCGGGGCTGCCCCTCGACAGAAGTGAAGGTGGTGCGGAGCGTGGCATGCCGGCGCACGATCTCGTCGAGGATCGCCGCGAAGACGGCGGGCTCGGCGATCCCTTCCAGCAGCGTGACGCTGGGCAGGTTGTAGGCCGGGCTGCCGGGCTCGAACTGGTCGAGGAACCAGAGCCGCTCCTGGGCGAACGAGAGGGGGAGCGCCTCGCCGGCGGCAGCCGTTCGGATCGGGATGGCGGCGAGCTCGGAGGTCGTCCCCAGCGCCGCGTCGACGCGCGCGGCGAGCCCCGCCAGGGTGGGCGCCTCGAACAGCTCGCGCAGGGGGAGGTCGATGCCCATCGACGCGCGCAGGCGGGAGAGGACCTGGATGGCGAGGAGCGAGTGGCCGCCGAGGTCGAAGAAGCTGTCCTCGACGCCGACCTGCTCGCGCTTCAGGAGCTCCTGCCAGATCTCCGCGAGCTGCCGCTCCGTGCGCGTGCGGGGCGGCGTGCCGGCAGTCCCCTCCTGCCCCGCCTCGGGCGCGGGCAGCGCCTTGTAGTCGATCTTGCCGTTGGGCGAGAGCGGCAGCCGGTCGAGGAAGACGAAGACCGAGGGCACCATGTAGTCCGGCAGGAGCTCGCCGAGCCAGGCGCGCAGCCGCGCCGGCAGGCCCTCGCGCTCCTCGCCGGCAGCGACCACGTATCCCACGAGGCGCGCCGAGGCCGCGGAGCCGCCGTCGCGGCGCACCGCCACCACGGCCTGGCCCACCTCCTCGTGCTTGCGCAGCACGGCCTCGATCTCGCCGATCTCGATGCGGAAGCCCCGCACCTTGACCTGATGGTCCAGCCGGCCCAGGAAGTCGACCCGGCCGTCGGGCAGGTAGCGGGCGAAGTCGCCGGTGCGGTAGAACCGCGAGCCCGCATCGCCCGACAGGGCGTCGGGCACGAAGGACGCGGCCGTGCGCGCCGGATCGGCGAGATACCCGCGCCCCACGCAGACGCCGCCCACGCAGAGCTCCCCGGGCACGCCGATGGGCGCCGGCTGGAGCCGCGGATCGACGATGTAGAGCCGGGCGTTGCGCAGCGGCCGGCCGACCGGCGTGATCCCGCTCCCCGCCTCCCGACCCTCGGAGATGGCGAGGGTGCTCACGTCGTCCGAGCACTCCGAGGGGCCGTACAGGTTGAGCAGCGGCACGTGCGGATAGACCGAGAGCCAGCGCCGGCAGAGGTCGGAGGGCACGGCCTCGCCGGTCGGCATCACCCACCGCAGCCGGGCCAGGGGAGGGCGCGCAGCCCCGAGCCGGTCGGCCTCGTCGAGGAGCGCCTGAAGCAGCGAGGGCACGATCTCGAGGACCGTGATGCCGCCCGCCTCGATCTCCTGCAGCAGGGTCCAGGGGTCGTGGGCGACCTTGTCCGGCACGATGCGCACCGTGCCGCCGGCCGCGAGCACCGCCAGGAACTGCCAGACCGAGATGTCGAAGCACTGCGACGCGGTCTGCGCCACCACGTCGCGGTCGTCGAGCGGCAGGTCTTCCACCTTGGACCGGACGTTGTTCACCAGTCCTTTCACCTCGACCATGACCCCCTTGGGCGTGCCGGTCGAGCCCGAGGTGAAGATCACGTAGGCGAGGTTCCCGGGCTCCCCGTAGGGAGGAGCGCCTGCGTCCGGCTCCCCGGCGAGCACCTCCTCCAGCACCTCGAACCGGGGCGGCGCCGCCAGGATCTCGACCGCGGCCCGCATGCGAGCCGCATGGTCCTGGGAAGCCAGGGCGAAGGCGGCGCCGGAGCTCTCCAGGATCTGCCCGATCCGCCGCTCGGGATGGGCAGGGTCGAGCGGCAGGTACGCGGCTCCGCATCGCAAAATGGAAAGAATGGCGGTCAGGAACGGGATGCCGCGATCCGCCAGAACGGGCACGATCGCGTCCCTGCCCACGCCGCGGGCCGCCAGGACCCGGGCCATCCGGTCCACCCGCTCGGCGAGCTCGCCGTAGGAGACCCGCTCCTCGGCGCAGGAGGACGCGCAGGCGGCCGGCCGCAGGGCGGCCTGCTCCTCGAACATCTCGGAGAGCGTGCCGAGCCGCGAGCTCGACGGCCGGGCCGTGTCGTTCCATTCGAGCAGCAGGTGCTGGCGCTCGGCGGCTGCGAGGAGCGGCGCCTGGAGAAGCCCGCGGTCCGGGTCCTCCACCAGGTTCAGGAGCAGCGCCTCGAAGTGGGCGAGCAGGCGCCCCACCGTCGTCCGGTCGAAGAGGTCGACGTCGTAGTCCAGGTCTCCGGCGAGCCCGTCGCCGCGCTCCTCCAGGTAGAACAGGAGGTCGTAGTTCACGACGTCGCGCTCGATCTCCCTGGCCGCGATGCGCAGGTCGCCCAGCTCGAGCGCGGCCGAGGGGGTGTTCTGGAGGATGAGCATCACCTGGAAGAGCGGCGTCAGGCTCAGGTGCCGCTCCGGGTTGAGCTCCTCGACCAGCTTCTCGAACGGCATGTCCTGGTGGGCGTAGACGCCGAGCGTCACGTCGCGGACGCGCGCGAGGGCCTGGCGGAAGCTCATCCCCTCGTGCAGGCGGGCGCGCAGCACGAGGGTGTTGATGAAGAACCCGATCAGGTTCTCGACCTCGCGGCGATGGCGGTTGGCGATCACCGTGCCGGTGGTCAGGTCGGGCTGGCCGGAGTAGCGCCAGAGCAGCGTGTACCAGGCGGTGAGGAGCGACATGAAGAGCGTGCTCCCCGTCTTCTGCCCGAGCGCCCGCAGCCGCGCCGTGACCGAATCGGAGAGCGCGAAGCCCGCCCGCGCGCCCCGATACTGCTGCACCGGCGGCCGCGGCCGGTCGAGCGGCAGGTCGAGGGAGTCGGGGGCGCCGGCGAGCTGCCCCTTCCAGAACTCCAGCTCGCTTGCCAGGACCTCCCCCTGCAGCCAGCCCCTCTGCCAGGCCGCGTAATCCGGGAACTGGATCGGCAGCTCCGGCAGGCCGGGCCGGCGGCCGGCGGCGAACGCCTCGTAGGCCGCGCTCATCTCCCGGGTCAGGACCCAGAGCGACCACCCGTCGGAGACGATGTGATGCAGGGTGAGCACGGCCAAGTGCTCCGTGGGGGAGAGGCGCAGGAGCGTCGCCCGCAGCAGCGGCCCGGTCCGCAGATCGAAGGGCTTGCGGGCCTCCTCGTCCACGAGCCGCTCCTGCTCGGCCCGGCGCCGCGACGGGGGCAGGGCCGAGACGTCCACCACCGGGAACGGACACGGCGCGAACGGATCGATGACCTGCAGCGGCTCGCCGTCGACGTCCAGGAAGCGGGAGCGCAGGGTCTCGTGGCGGCGCACGATCTCGTTGAGCCCCGCTTCGAGCGCCGCGACGTCGAGCCGGCCCTCCAGGCGCACGGCCGTCGCGAGGTTGAAAACGGCACTGCCGGGCTCCCAGCGGTCGAAGAACCAGACCCGCTGCTGGGAGAACGACAGGGGGATCCTCCCCTCCCGCGGCACCGGGCGCAGCGGCGGGATCTGGCGGTCGGCTCCGAGCTCGCGGCTGCGCTCGACCTCCGCGGCGAGGAGGAGGACCGTCGGCAGCTCGAAGAGCCGGCGCAGCGGCAGGTCCACGCCGCAGACCTCGCGCAGGCGCGACGCCACGCGCGCCGTGGACAGGGAGTGCCCGCCGAGGTCGAAGAAGCTGTCCTCGACGCCGATCCGCGAGATCCCCAGGACGTCGGACCAGATCCCGGCGATCAGCTGCTCCATGGGCGTGCGCGGCGGCGGCGAGGCGGCCGCTCCCGCGCCGGCCAGGTCGGGCGCCGGCAGCGCCGTCCGGTCGATCTTGCCGTGCGCGGTCAGCGGGATCGCGTCGAGGGTCACGAACGCCGCCGGCACCATGTGCTCGGGCAGGCGCTTGCGCAGATGGGCGCGCAGCTCCTCCGCCGACGGCGGCTCCGCCTGCGCGGGCACCAGGTAGGCGACCAGCCGCGGCTCGCCGGCCGGGCCGGGAAGGGCCAGGACGAGGGGCTGGCGGACCCCGGGATGCTCCGCCAGCGCGGCCTCGATCTCGCCCAGCTCGATGCGGAAGCCGCGGATCTTGACCTGGTGGTCGATGCGGCCCTGGTAGTCGAGATCGCCGCCCGGCAGCCGGCGGGCCAGGTCGCCCGAGCGGTAGAGACGCGCCCCCGGCACGCCTCCGAACGGATCGGGCAGGAAGCGCTGGGCCGTCAGGTCGGGCTGCCCGAGATAGCCGCGGGCGGCGCCGGCGCCGCCCACCCAGATCTCCCCGGGAACGCCGCGCGGCACGGGCTGGAAGCTGCGGTCCAGCAGGTAGAGGCTCAAGTCCGGCAGGGGCGCGCCGATGGCGCTCGCCGCACGGCCGCTCAGGACGTCCTCCGAGAGCAACCGGCGCCAGGTCACGTGCACGGTGGTCTCGGTGATGCCATACATGTTGACCAGCCGCGGCCGCTCGTCGCCGTAGCGCTCCATCCAGGGCCGCAGGCTGCGCGGGTCCAGCGCCTCGCCGCCGAAGATCACCCAGCGCAGCGCCAGCTCCCCTCCGGCCTCGCGGTCGGCCTCCATGAGCTGGAGGAAGGCCGAGGGGGTCTGGTTGAGCACCGTGACCCGCTCGCGGACCAGCAGCTCGTGGAACGCCGACGGCGAGCGGCTCACCCAGTAGGGGACCACCACGAGCGTGCCGCCGTAGGCGAGCGCTCCCCAGATCTCCCAGACCGAGAAGTCGAACGCGTGGGAGTGGAACAGCGTCCAGACGTCCCCGGGGCCGAAGTCGAACAGGCCCTCGGTCGACCGCAGGAGACGGACGACGTTGGCGTGGGTCACGCCCACGCCCTTGGGCTTGCCCGTGGAGCCCGAGGTGTAGATGACGTAGGCCAGACTGGCGGGTCCCGCGGCTTCCGGCGCCGGACCGGGCTCGTCGCCGAAGGAGCCGTCGAGGTCGAGCACCGCGAGCACCGCGGCGGCGCAGCCGGGCAGCCGGTCGCGCAGGGCGCTCTGGGTGAGCAGGACCCGGATGCCGGAGTCCTCGAGCAGGAAGCGCAGCCGGCTCTCGGGATAGGCGGGGTCGAGAGGCACGTACGCGCCGCCCGCCTCCAGGATGCCGAGGATCCCCACGACCATGTCCACGGAGCGCTCCACGCAGAGGCCGACCCGCACCTCGGGTCCGACGCCCAGGCCGCAGAGCCGCCGGGCCAGCCGCCCCGCCCGGTTGCGCAGCTCGCCGTAGGCGACGCTCTCGCCGCCGCAGACCACGGCCGCCGCATCCGGCCGCTGCTCCGCCTGCCTGGCGAACAGCTCGTGCAGGCAGGCGTCGACCGGCAGCTCCGCGGGCGGGGCTTCGCAGAGTAGCTGGCGCCGCTCCTCCGGATCGAGCAGCGGCAGCTCCGACAGCCGGCTGCGCAGAGCGGCGGAACCGACCCCCTGGAGCAGCGACTGGAGATGGCCGGCCATGCGCGCGGCGGTGGCCGGATCGAAGAGCTCGGAGTCGTACTCCAGCCAGCCCGCCAGGAGCCCGCCGAGCTCGTGGAGGCTCAGATTCAGATCGAACTTCGAGGTCCCGATGTCCAGCCGCTCGCGGCGCAGGGAAAGGCCGGGCAGGTCGACGGAGTCCGGGATCGCGTTCTGGAAGGCGAGCGTCACCTGGACGAGCGGGTTGTAGCTCGGGTTGCGCTCGACCTGGAGCGCCTGGACCAGGCGGTCGAACGGCAGGTCCTGGTGGGCCAGCGCCTCCAGCGTCACCCTGCGGACCGCGGACAGCAGCTCCGCCAGCGCCGGATCCCCCGGCAGGTCCACCCGCAGCGCCAGCGTGTTGACGAAGAAGCCGACGAGCCCCTCGATCTCCGTGCGGTTGCGGCCCGCGACCGGCATGCCCACGACCACGTCGTCCGCGCCCGAGTAGCAGCGCAGGAGGACCTGCCAGGCCGCCAGGAGCAGCACGAACAGAGTGACCCCTTCTTCCCGCGCGCGCTTCTGGAGAGCGTCGTGGAGGTCCGGGGAGAGGGCGAGCGGCACCTGCCCGCCCCGGCGCAGCGAGCGCGCCGGCCGCGGCCGGTCGGTCGCCAGCGCGAGGACCTCCGGCGCGCCGGCGAGCTGCCCGCGCCAGTAGGCGAGCTGCCCTTCGAGGACCTCGCCCTGCAGCCAGCCGCGCTGCCAGCGGGCGAAGTCCCCGTACTGGATCGGCAGCGGCGGCAGCGCGGCGGCGCCGTAGGCCGCGGCGAGCTCGCGCACGACGACGTAGTAGGACCAGCCGTCGGCCACGATGTGGTGGAAGACGATCAGGAGCAGGTGCTCCTCGTCCGCGAGCCGGTAGAGCACCGCGCGCAGCAGCGGCCCCGCCGCGAGGTCGAAGGGCGCGAGCGCCACCTCGGCCGCGGAGCGCCGCGCCGCCGGCTCCCGCTCGGCCCCGGGGAGGTGCCGCAGATCGACCCGCGGCAGCGCCGGCCCGGCGGCCGGCCGGACCACCTGGACCGGCACGCCGTCCTCCAGGCGGAAGGTGGTGCGCAGCGCCTCGTGCCGGCCGAGCACCTCGTCGAAGGCGCGGGCGAGATCGCGCTCCCGCAGCGGCCCCTCGATGCGGGTCAGGCTCGGCTCGTTGTAGGCCGCGAGCCCGGGCTCGAACGCCTGCAGGAACCAGAGCCGCTCCTGGGCGAAGGAGAGCGGGAAGACCGGCGGCTCCCCCTCGCGCCGGCGCGGGATCTCCAGACCGCCCGCCGCGGCGGCACGCCCCTTCTTCTCCTGGATCATCCGGGCGATGAGCTCCAGACGCTCCGGAGAGAGGTTGGCAAGTTGCGTGCGATCCAGCATGCCTCGTCCCTTATCCCTTGCGCAGAGCGCTCGCGACGTCCTCGTCGCTCATCCCGTCGAGGAGGCCGAGCATGAGCGCGAGCTCGTCGTCCTCGACGCGGTCCAGGTGCTCCAGGTGGATCCGGGGCGCCAGCCCGGCGACCGTCGGCGTCTCGAAGAACTGCTGCAGCGACAGCTCGATGCCGAAGAGGTCGCGCAGCCGGGAGAGCACCTGGGTGGCGAGCAGCGAGTGGCCCCCGAGATGGAAGAAGCTGTCGTGGATGCTCACCCGCTCCGAACCGAGAACCTCGGCGAACGCCGCGGCCAGGCGCTCCTCGTCCGGCGTGCGCGGCGCCTCGTACCCGGCGGCCGGGCCGCGCCGGGCCTGGGGCCGCGGCAGCGCGCGGCGGTCCACCTTGCCGGTCGGAGTCAGGGGCAGCTCGCCGAGGAGCACCCAGGCGCCCGGCACCATGTAGTCCGGCAGCCGCCGCCGCAGCGCGAGGTCGAGCTCCCCCTCGGACGGCGGCTCGCCCTCGCCCGCCGGTACCACGTAGGCCACCAGTCGCTGGTCGTGGGCCGTGTCCTCGCGGGCCAGCACGACGGCCTGGCGCACGCCGGGCTGCGCTTCGAGGAGAGCCTCGATCTCCCCGAGCTCGATGCGCAGCCCGCGCATCTTGACCTGGTGGTCGATGCGGCCGAGGAACTCCAGGGTGCCGTCGCTGCGGTAGCGGGCCAGGTCTCCCGTGCGGTAGAGGCGCGAGCCCGGCTGCTGCGCCAGCGGATCGGGGATGAACGACCGCGCCGTGAGCCCGGGGCTGTTGCGGTACCCGCGCGCCAGGCCGGCGCCGCCGATCATCAGCTCGCCGCAGGCTCCGGCCGGCACCGGCCGGAAGTCCCGGTCGAGCACGTGCAGGCGCAGGTTGCCGATCGGCCGGCCGATCGGCACCACCGAGAGCCGCGCCCCGCGCGGCGCGGGCCAGAACGTCACGTCGATGGCCGCCTCGGTGGGGCCGTAGAGGTTGTGCAGCTCCGCGCCGAGGCGGCGGTGCGCCTCCTCGACCAGGTCCCCGGTCAGAGCTTCGCCGCTCGCGATCACCCGCCGCAGGGAGCCACAGCCGGAGAGGTCCGGCTCCGCCAGGAAGAGCCGCAGCATCGAGGGGACGAAGTGGATCGTGGTCACCGCTTCGCGCCGGATGACCTCCGCGAGATAGGCGCCGTCGCGGTGCCCCTCGGGACGGGCCACGACCAGGCGCGCGCCGGCCAGGAGCGGCCAGAAGAGCTCCCAGACCGAGACGTCGAAGATGAACGGAGTCTTCTGCAGCACGGCGTCGCCGCCGTCGAGCGGGTAGGCCGCCTGCATCCAGAGCAGGCGGTTGACGAGCGCGCCGTGGACGTTCATGACGCCCTTGGGCTCGCCCGTGGAGCCGGAGGTGTAGATGACGTAGGCCAGGTTGCCGGCGCCGGCCCGGGGCTCCAGGCGCGCCGCGCTCCGGCCGGCGATCTCCTCCCAGCCGGAGTCGAGGCAGAAATGCGCAGCGGCCAGCCCGGCCGCGGTATCGCGCCAGCGCTCCACGGTGAGCACGGCCGGCACGCCGGCGCTCGCGCACACGGCGGCCAGGCGCTCCGCCGGGAAGGTCGGCTCCAGCGGCAGGTAGGCGCCCCCGGCCTTGAGGATGCCGTAGAGCGCCACCATGAGCTCGATGGAGCGCTCCATCAGCACCCCGACCACCGACTCCGGCCCGATCCCGAGCTCGATCAGGCGGCGGGCGAGCCGGTTGCTGCGCCGGTCGAGCTCGCCATAGGTGATCATCTCGCCCTCGAAGACCACGGCCGGGGCGTCCGGCGCGCGCTCCGCCTGGCGGACGAACAGGTCTATGACCGTCTCCGCGGGGGCATAGGCCGCGGCCGAGTCGTTCCACTCGCGCACGGCCTGGTGCAGCTCGGCGCCGGAGAGCAGCGGCAGCTCGCCGATCGGCACGCCGGGGTTGCGCGCCGCGGCGCTCAGCAGCGCGCCGAAATGAGCGAACAGCCGCTGCACGGTCGGCGCGTCATAGAGATCGACGTTGTAGTCGACCCAGCCGCCGACGCCGCGCGAGCCCAGCATCAGCGAAAAGTAGAGGTCGAAGTTCGCGATCCCCTTCTCGATCTCGACCGACTCGACGTCGAGGCTCGGCAGGTGAAAGCCCTCGCGCACCTCGTCGAGGAGGACGAACATCATCTGGAAGAGCACGTTGTGGCTCAGGTTGCGCTCGGGGTTGAGCTCCTCGACGAGCTTCTCGAACGGCAGGTCCTGGTGGGCGAACGCGTCCAGGGCCGTGTGGCGCACGCTCTCCACCGCGTCGCGGCAGGTCGCGGCTGCGGAGAGATCGGTGCGCAGCACGAGCGTGTTGGCAAACCAGCCGATCAGCCGCTCGATCTCCTTGCGGCTGCGGTGCGCGACGAGCGTGCCGACCACCAGGTCGGTCTGGCCGGTGTAGCGGCAGAGCAGGACCTTGTAGACCGCGAGGAGGGCCATGAACGGGGTGGCGCCGCAGACCTGGGCCAGGCGGCGGATCTCCTCGGCGCGCTCGGCGGGCCAGCGGATCTCCAGGCGCCGGCCGCGGAAGCGCTGCACCCCGCCGCGCGGCCGGTCGGTGGGGAACTCGACCACGCCCGGAGCGCCCCCCAGCTTCTCCTTCCAGTAGGCGGCGTGCCGCGCGAGGACGCCGTCGCCCTCGATCCAGCGCCGCTGCCAGACCGCGTAGTCCCGGTACTGGATCGGCAGGTCCGGCAGCGGCGACGGCCGGCCGGCCGACCAGGCGCTGTAGAGCGCGACGATCTCGCCGATCAGGATCTCCATGGACCAGGCGTCGGAGACGATGTGGTGGATGACGAGGACCAGCAGGTGCTCCCGCGGCGCCAGGCGCGCCACGGCGAGGCGCAGCAGCGGCCCGGCCGCGAGCACGAACGGCCGCCGCGCCTCGCGGCCGGCGAGGTCGAGCGCCTGGCGCTCGCGCAACGCGGCGGGGAGGGCGCTCAGGTCGGCCAGCGTCCAGGGCACCGGCGCCGGCGGCGCCACCTTCTGCACGACCTCGTCGCCCTGGCGCACGATCGCCGTGCGCAGCGACTCGTGCCGGCGCAGGACCTCGTCGAAGCAGCGGGCCAGCACGGCGAGGTCCAGGTCGCCCTTCATGCGCACGGCGGCGGGGATGTTGAACGCCGGGCTCCCGGGGTCCCACTGGTCGAAGAACCAGAGGCGCTGCTGCGCAAAGGAGACGGGATGGCTCTCGGCATCCGCGACGCGCGGGATCGCCTCCACGGCCGGCCGCGCCTTCTTCGACGACTTCTGCAGGCGCCGCCGCAGCAGCTCGAGCTGCAGCGGGTCGAGGCCCTCGATCTGGAGCTGCCGGTCCATTCAGGCCACTTCTTCCTCGGAGACCTCGGAGAGGCGCTGCACCAGCTCCTCGCGGGTGAGCTGCGACAGCTCGGCGAGCGCCGAGGAGAGCTCGTCCTCGTCCACCAGCGCCGCCTGCTCGCGCACGATCACGACCCCCAGCTCCGCCACGGTCGGCGCCTCGAAGAGCGCGCGCAGCGCGATCTCGACTTCAAAGGACTCGCGCACCCGCGAGATGAGCTGCGTGGCGACCAGGGAGTTGCCGCCCAGGTCGAAGAAATTGTCGTGGATGCCCACATCGCCGACCCCCAGCATGTCCTGGTACAGCTCCACGAGCCGGATCTCCAGGTCGCTGCGCGGCGGCGCGTAGGGGGCGCGGGCCGCGGCGCGATGGCCGGCGTCCCGGCCCGATCCGAGGAGGGCGATGTGCTCGGCGGCGCGCGATCCGGTCAGGCTTCCGATGCGGTCCTGGACCGCGGCGAAGTCGCGCACCGAGACGACCCACTGCGGCTCGTCGAGCGCACTCGCCAGGAGCCGGCCGAAGGCCTCGGCCCCCTCCTGCGGGCGGATGCCCAGCGACCAGTCGCCCCCGCGGGCCGGCGGGGCTGTTGCCGGGACGGGCGGCGCCTCCAGCCGCCGCATGGCATAGCCGCGCACGTCGAGGAGGACGCGGCCCTCGGGATCGCCGACCGTGACATCGCAGACCAGGAGGTTCGAGCCCGCGGCCTGCCCGCGCAGCCGGAAGTGGACCTGCACCCGGGCGGGCAGGCGGTCGTGGATCGTCACCTCGTCGTAGCCGAGCGGCAGCCAGGCCGCGTCGCCCAGCACCCGGACGATGCCCGTGGCCACGTCGGCGAGCGCGGGGTGAAGCCCGAAGTGCTCCAGGTCGCCGCGGTGGTCCTCCGGCAGCTCGAGGCGGGCCCAGCCCTCCTCCTCGTTGCAACGCAGCTCGCGCAGGAGCCCGCGCCAGCGCTCGCCGAACTCGACCCACTCCGCCAGACGGTCGTCGCCGGGACGGATCTCGCGGACGGGAAAAGCCGTCGGGAAATCGTGGCGCCCGCCGGCCGCCTCCGGAAGGAGCTCCACCCTCGCCCGTGCATGCTCCTGCCACTGTCCGTTCTGCCCGCTCTCGATCACGACCTGGTCGCCGTCCGGCCGGACGCGCAGGAGCCGGACCTGGCCCGCGGGCACGGTGCAGGGCTGGGAGAAGGTCACGTTGCGCAGGCTCACCCTCTGCCCCCTCTCCTCCACGGCGCGCCGCGCCATCTCCAGATAGGCCGTGCCCGGCACGAGGCCCACGCCCTGCAGGCGGTGCTCGGCCACGAGCCAGTGGTCGGCGGGCAGGCGGGTCAGGAGAGCTCCTCCATCGGCCTGCTCCCAGTGCGGATAGACCGCCTCGGGCTCGCCGAGCAGGCTGCCGAGGCGGACCGAGACGCCGGCCTCCGCGGCCTGCCCCACCTCCAGCCAGCTGTCCCAGTTGACCGACACGATCCGGGTGCCGCCGCGGCTGGCGCTCCGCTGGGCATAGGCGTCCAGGAAGGCGTTGGCCGCGGCGTGGTCGACGAGGCCCAGGGCGCCGGTCAACGAGGTGAGCGACGAGCAGAGCAGGAGGAAGTCGAGGTCCGGGCCGCCGAACACCTCGTCGAGGATGCGGGTGCCCTCGACCTTGGGCGCCAGGACGGCCTCGGCCATGCCGCGGCTCTTGAGCTGGATCAGGCCGCCGGGAGCCTGGCCGGCGGCATGGATCACGCCGTGGACGGCGCCGAAGCGCTCCAGGGCGGCGCGGCGGACCCCTTCCATCTCGTCGCGCCGCAGCACGTCGGCGCGGCAGACGAGCACCTCGGCGCCCGCGGCCTTCAGGGCCTCCAGCCGGCGGAGCCTCTCGCCCGTGGGCTCGGAGCGCCCGACGAGCACCAGGCGGGCGTCGAAGCGCTCGGCCAGGTAGGCCGCCAGGGTGAGGCCGATGCCCCCGGTGCCGCCGGTGATCACGTAGACGCCGTTGCGGCGCAGGCGCGTGGCTTCCGGCTCGCCCAGGCGTACGGGCTCGAACCCGCGCAGCCAGCGGCGGCGTCCGCGCAGGGCCACCGCGCTCTCCGTGCCTCCGAGCTCGGCGCGGAGCGGCGCGAGCCAGCGCTCGGCGAACGCTTCTCCCGGCCGAGGCAGGTCCACCTGCCGGCAGACGATGCCGGGGTACTCCTGCGGGATCACGCGGCAGGGGCCGGCGAGAGCCGCCTTGGCGGGCTCCACGCCCTCCTCGCCGGTCACGTCGAAGGCGCCGCCCGAGACCGCGGTGAGCGAGAGCTCCCGCCCCTCCTGGCCGGCCACGCTCCCCCACGCCTGGGCGAGGAAGAGCAGGCTGTAGAAGCCGCGGTCGAGCGCCTCCCCGGCCGCGGGCAGGCTCCAGAGGTGGACGGCGTGCCGCGGCAGGAGGTCTTCCCCGGCAAGACTGCGCAGCAGCTCCTCATAGCCTTGCGGCCGGCCCGGATCGAGGGCGAAGCGGCGCCCGCCGAGCCGGGCGAACAGCTCGCCGGGCTCGACGGAGACGACCTCCCGCCCTTCCGCTTCCAGGGCCGCGGCCAGCCGCCGCCCCAGCCCCGTCCCATCCTCGAACACCAGCCACGGCCCGTCCGCGGCCGCCGCCGCGCCCGCGGGCCCGGCCTGCCGCCAGACCGGAACGTAGAACCAGTCGCCCGGATCGGGCTTCTTGTCCAGGGAAGCCGCCTGGGGCGCAGCTGTTTGACGCGCCACGGGATCGATCCAGTAGCGCCGGCGTTCGAAGGGGTAGGTGGGCAGCGGGATGCGCCGCCGCTCCTCGCCGGCATGGAAGCCCTGCCAGTCGGGCTGGACGCCCGCGGTCCACAGGCGGCCGAGCGCGTGGAGCAGGAAGGCCTGCGCCGGCTGCGGGTCGTACTCGTGGGGCAGCGACGGCAGCGCCACCGACCTGGAGGAGGGCTCGGCGCTCTGCAGCGCGATGCTCGACAGGCTCTGCCCCGGCCCGATCTCCAGCAGGGCCCAGTCGCGGCGCCGCAAGAGCTCGGCCACGCCCTCGCCGAAGCGCACGGTGCGGCACATGTGCTCGGCCCAGTAGGCCGGATCCGTCGCCTCCCCGGCGGTGATCCAGGTGCCGGTGACGTTCGACAGGAACGGGACCGCGGGGGCCGAGAGGGCGATCCCGTGCAGCGCCGCGCGGAAGTCGGGGAGCGCCGGCTCCAGGAGCCGCGAGTGGAACGGGTGGCGCGCCCGCAGGCGCCGGTGCACGGCCTCGCGCCGCCCGAGCTCCGCTTCGAGCTCCGCCACGTCGTCCGGACCTCCCGCCACCACGCAGAAGGCCGGACCGTTGACGGCAGCCAGGCTCAGACCGCGGAAGCGCTCTCCGGCGAGCAGCGCGCGCACCTCCGGCTCGGGCAGCGAGACGGCGAGCATCGCGCCCTCGGGCCGCTGGTCGATGATGCGCGCCCGCTGCGCCACCAGCCGGAGAGCGCCCTCCAGGGAGAAGACGCCGGCCAGGCAGGCCGCCACGTACTCGCCGATCGAGTAGCCGATCATCGCGCCTGGCCGGATGCCCCAGGACATCCACAGCCGCGCCAGCGCGTGCTCGACCACGAAGAGCGCGGGATGGAGGATGCCGGTGCGGCTCAGCGGCTCCGACTGCGGATCGGCCGCGGTTTCGCCGCGGCCCAGCATGCGGCGCAGGTCGGGCGCGCCTCCGGCGGCGGCGGCGCGGCCCTCGGGATAGAGGACGTGCCGCACGTCGAGGCCGAGGAGCGGCCGGAGGATCTCCGCGCAGCGGTCCACCTCCTCGCGGTAGACCGGCTCGTGGTCGTAGAGATCGCGCCCCATCCCCACGTAGTGGTCGCCGATGCCGGAGAACAGGAAGGCGACGGCGCGGTCCGTCCCCGGCTTCACCTCGCCGGCGGCGATCCGGCGCGGCGCCGCGCCGCGCAGCAGGGCGGCGGCGTCCGCGGCATCGCGGCAGACCAGGGCCTGGCGCATCTCGAAGGCCTTGCGTCCACGCGCCAGGGTGAAGGCCGCGTCGGCGAGATCCACTCCCGTGTCGAGGCAGGCCGCGAGGTCCGCCGACGCCTGCTCCAGGGCGCCGGCGGTGCGCGCGGAGAGCACCAGGAGCTGCCAGGGGCGGGACGGCCCCGGGGGCGGCGCCGCGGGAGCCTCCTCCAGCACCACGTGCGCATTGGTGCCGCCGACGCCGAAGGAGCTCACGCCGGCGCGGCGCGGCATGCCGTCCGGCACCTCCCAGGGCGTGAGCTCGGCGGCGACGTAGAACGGGCTCGACTCCAGCTCGAGGAGCGGGTTCGGCTGCGTGAAGTGCAGGGTCGGCGGGATCTCGCGCCGGCCGAGGGCGAGCACGGTCTTGATCAGTCCCGAGGTGCCCGCCGCGGCGTCGAGGTGGCCGATGTTGGTCTTCAGCGAGCCCAGGGCGCAGAAGCCCCGGGCGTCGGTGGAGCGGCGGAAGGCCTGGGTCAGCGCCGTGACCTCGATCGGGTCGCCGAGCGGCGTGCCCGTGCCGTGCGCCTCGACGTAGGTGACCGTCTCCGGGTCGATCTCGCCCAGCGACTGCGCCATGCCGATCACCTCGGCCTGCCCCTCGACGCTGGGCGCCGTGTAGTCGAGCTTGAGCGAGCCGTCGTTGTTGACCGCGAAGCCGCGGATCACGGCATGCACCGTGTCGCCGTCGGCGCGGGCGTCCTCCAGCCGCTTGAGCACCACCACGGCCGCGCCGTCGCCCAGCACCGTGCCGCGCGCGCGGGCGTCGAAGGCGCGGCAGTGGCCGTCCGGCGCGTAGACCCCCTCCTGGTAGAGATAGCCCGAGTGATTCGGCACGGTGACCGAGACGCCGCCGGCCAGCGCCATGTCGCACTGGTAGCTCAGCAGGCTCTGGCAGGCCAGGGCGACTCCGACGAGCGACGACGAGCAGGCCGTCTGCACGTTGACCGCCGGCCCTCTCAGGTTGAGCTTGTAGGCCACGAGCGTGGCCAGGAAATCCTTGTCGTTGCGGATGCGGATCTGGAGCGGACCCACGCGCCGCACGAGCTCGTCGTTGGGCGCCAGGTTGCGCAGCAGGTAGCCCGTCAGGTTGGCGCCGGCGAAGACGCCGATGGCCCCGTCGTAGACGTCGGGGTTGCAGCCGGCGTGCTCCAGGGCGCGCCAGGCCTCCTCCAGGAAGAGGCGGTGCTGCGGGTCCATGGTCTCGGCCTCGCGGGGGGTGAAGCCGAAGAAGCCGGCGTCGAAGAGATCGACGCCGTCGAGCGCTCCCCGCGCCTTGACGTAGTTGGGGTCCTGGAGCTGCGCCGGGTCCACGCCCGCCGCCACGAGCTCGGCCTGCGAGAAGAAGCGGATCGACTCGACGCCGTCGCGCAGGTTGCGCCAGAAGGTCTCGAGGTCCGCGGCGCCCGGCAGGCGCACGCTCATGCCGACGACCGCGATCCCTTCGAGACCCTCCGGAGACTCTTCATCCACCATGGGCACCTCCCGACTCCGTTGCGATCGAATCTCCAGCGCTCCACGGCTCCGCGCCTGCGGAGGCGCTCTCGACGAACGCGCGGTGCAGCGCGCGCACGCCCTCCTGCACTCTCGACGCGTCCACCACGAAGCTCAGCGACTCGCGGCCGGTGAAGCTGTCGAGCACCTCGATGCCGCTCTCCTCCAGCACCTCCAGCGCGTCGAGCAGCGCCGCCGGCCGCGAGCCGAGGCCGAACCCGATCAGCGACACCGCGCCCAGGCCGCCCTCCAGGGACACGGCGCCGGCGAAGCGCTCTCCGAGATCCCTGCCGAGCTGCTCGGGGTTGGGGATCTCCAGGGCCGAGAGCAGCACGTCCACGGCCCCGCCCACGTTGTTGAGCCGGCCGGACACGAGGTCGTAGCCCGAGATGAGCTGGAAGAGCTCCCGCGCGGCGGCCGCCGGCAGCGCGCAGACCGCGCACAGGCGGAGCAGGTCGGTCCTGCCGGCCACGCCCGCGACCTCGGGCCGGCGCGGCACGAACACGGAATCCCCGGCGCCCGGGCCGCACCGGATCGCCGAGCCCGGACCGCCGCCGAACGGCGAGCCGATCACGAGCTCGACGCCGTTGCTCCTGGCGAACTCCACGGCCTCGGCCTTCATCACCTGCGCGCCGTGCCAGGCCATCTCCTGCATCTCGTCGCCGTGCAGCTCGGCGAGCGGCTGCGCGCCGGGCACGACGCGGGGATCGGCGCTGTAGACGCTGTCCACGTCGGTGAAGATCTGGCAGGCGTCGGCGTCCAGCGCGGCGGCCAGGGCCGTGGCCGTGGTGTCCGAGCCGCCGCGGCCCAGGGTGGTGACCTCGCCCTCCGGGCTGACGCCCTGGAACCCGGTCACCACCACGACCGCGCCGCGCTCCAGCTCCGCGCGCAGCCGCGCCTTGTGGATGCGCAGGATGCGCGCGTTCGTGTGCACGTCGTTGGTGACGATGCCGCACTGGCCGCCGGTCAGCGCCACGGCCTCTTCTCCCAGGCCGCGGATCGCCATGGCGAGGAGCGCCGCCGAGGTGGTCTCGCCCGTGCTCAGCAGCAGGTCGAGCTCGCGCCGGTGGGGGTCGTCCGCCACCTCGCGCGCCAGGGCGAGGAGCCGGTCGGTGGTGTGCCCCATGGCCGAGACCACGACCACCACGTCGCACCCCTGGCGCTTCGCCGCCACGACCCTGCCCGCCACCGCCCTGATGCGGTCGGTCGAGAGCACCGAGGTGCCGCCGTACTTCTGGACGACCAGGCGCCTCACCGCTCCCTCCGCTGCCCGCGCAGGCGCGCGAACGCCGCCTTGCTGCGCTGCCCCCGGTCGGACGAGATCGGCGCCGCGGCGGCGCGGCCCTGGAACAGGTCCCTGCGCACGGCGTACAGGTTGTACATGACCGATCCGCGGTAGAGCGGGTCCTGCTCGGCCCCGACGTGGAAGCCCTTCCCCTCCAGGAGCTCGGTGACGAGCGCCAGGCGGCCTTCGAAGTCGTGCACCTCGATGGCGATCTGGCGCACCTTCGGCCAGTCCTCGGGCGCGAGCCCGCGCAGCACGTCGACCTCGCTCTTCTGCACGTCGATCTTGAGCAGGTCGATCGTCTCCACCCCCTCCTGGCGGATGATCTCGGAGAGCGGCACGAGCGGGCATTCGAGGGTCATGGAGGTGAACCGCGCGTCGAGGAAGTCGTCGGACTTCCGCAGCACCGCGTCCACCTCGCCGTGGCCGGCCTTGAGCTGGTTTTCGAGCACGGTGCGCAGCACGTCCTTCTCCTCCTCCTCGTTGCCGTAGAAGGACGACATGCCCGAGCTGTAGGGATAGAAGGTCAGGCTGGCCGTGCCGCGGCGGTCGGAGACGCCGCAGTTGAAGAGCCGGCAGGTCCCGTTGCCGCCGTGGCGCGCCGCGTTGTAGCGCAGGATCTCGAAGAGCGGCGGCGCGGGCTCGAACGTGTAGGTCACCAGGTCGCGGAACGTCTGGTGGAGAAAGACCGTGAACAGCCCGATGTTGCCGCCGACGTCGAACACGCAGGCGCCGTCCCAGAGCGTGATGCCGTTGGACAGGTAGACCCGGTGGTCGAAGATGTCCTCGTAGATGTGCTCCGTCTCCTTGGGGCTCTGGCAGGCGATCTCCAGGCCGTTGGGGAGCGTGCAGAAGCGCTGCACGGACGGCGGCGGCGCGGCCTTGGGATCGATGGGCGCGATCATCTCGGTCATCATCTCGGGTTCTCCCTGGAGGACCGGGAGCCCTCCTTGCGGCCGAGCCCGAGCGCGCGG
>JBJMGZ010000659.1:0-3449 GCA_045807605.1 Thermoanaerobaculia bacterium
CTTTCAATGCTGTACGCAAACGCACGCCCTTCGACCGGCGCGGACTTGAGATCGGCGCCGTCTGCCTTGGCCAGCTCGATTGCCAGGGTCTCTCCCATGATCCATTCGCGATGCGCCTCGACCGCGGCCGCGATCTCGGGATCGGCTTCGTAGCTCACCCGGATGCGGTCCGCATAGTCGAGATCGGCGTCCTTCCTGGCGGTCTGGATGCTGCGCGCCACCTCGCGCGCCCAGCCCTCGGCGATCAGCTCGGGCGTGAGGCGGGTGTCCAGGGCGACGAGCAGCTCGCGGTCGCCCTGGGTGGCCATGCCCTCGCGCTCGATGAGGCGCACCTCCACCTCCTCGGGCGAGAGGTCGTGCGAGCCGTCCGAGATCCCGATGGTGACCTTGCCGGTCTGCTCCAGCTCGCGGGCGAGGGCGTCGCCGTCGGCGCTTTCGAGCGCCCGTTTCACCTCGGACATCCGCTTGCCGAAGCGCGGACCGGTCCTGGGGAAGACCGGCCGCACCTCGTGGCGCACGTACTCGCTCCGGTCCGCCGCCCAGTGGATGTCGCGGACGTTCAGCTCGTCCTTGAGCAGGTCGGCGTAGGGCGTGATCAGGCCGGGCAGCGCCTCGTTGGCGGTGACCAGGGTGACCGCGGCGAGCGGCTGCCGGGTCTTGAGCGAGTGCGTGTTGCGCGCCGCGTGGCCGAGGCGGACGATGCGCAGGACCGCGGCCATGGCGGCCTCCAGATCCTCCTCTGCCCGGGCGCCGGGCTCCGGCCACTCCTCCAGGTGGACGCTCTCCGGGGCGTCGGGACGCTGGCTGCGTACCAAGTGCTCGTGGAGGATCTCGGCCACGAAGGGCGTGAACGGCGCGATGAGCCGCGCCACCGTGGTCAGCACCTCGTAGAGAGCCTGGTAGGCGCTCTCCTTCTGGGCGCTCGCCTCCTGGTTGCCCGCCCAGAAGCGGTCGCGGCTGCGGCGGATGTACCAGTTCGTGAGGTCGTCGAGCAGCTCCTGGATCTTCCGCGCCGGCTCGGTGACGTCGTAGCCGTTCAACCCGGCGGTGACGTCCGCGGTCAGGCGGTCCAGCCGCAGGAGGATCCAGCGGTCGAGCGCCGGCCGCTCCTCGAACCGCGGCTGGTCTTCAGAGGGATGCCAGCCGTCCAGGTTCGCGTAGATGGTGAAGAACGACAGGGCGTTCCAGAGCGGCAGGAGGAAGCCCTGCGCGGCCTCGCGCACCAGCTTGGCGGAGAAGCGGGAGTTGACCTCGGGGTTGTTGACGCAGAAGTACCAGCGCAGGGCATCGGCCCCGGTCTCCTCGATCACGCCCATGGGCTCGACCACGTTGCCCAGGCGCTTGGACATCTTCCGCCCCTGCTCGTCGTTGACGTGGCCGAGGACGATGCAGGTCTCGTATGCCCGTTTCCCGAAGAGCAGGACGCCGAGCGCGTGCAGGGTGTAGAACCACCCGCGGGTCTGATCGACGGCCTCGGAAATGAAGTCGGCGGGGAAGCCCCGGCCCGTCTCCGGATCGATCTCGGGCAGCGGCCTGCCCATGTAGTGGTGCTGGGCGAACGGCATGGAGCCGGAGTCGTACCAGGCGTCGATCACGTCGGGCACCCGGCGCATCGTTCCGCCTTCGCACTTCGCGCAGGCCCAGGCGACCTCGTCGATGTAGGGCCGGTGCGGGTTGAACTGCTCCGGGTCGTAGAGGTCGGCGGGAGGTTCCTTGCCCGACTGTTCGAACAGCTCGGCAAAGGAGCCGACCACGGTGATGTGTCTGCAGCCGTCGCACTTCCAGGCGGGGAGCGGAGTGCCCCAGTAGCGCCGCCGGGAGAGCGCCCAGTCCACCACGTTCTCCAGCCAGTTGCCGAAGCGCCCCTCGCCCATGTGGGGCGGGTGCCAGTCGATCTTGCGGTTCTCCTCCAGGAGCTCCTGCTTGAGGAGGGTCGTCTTCACGAACCAGCTCGTGGTGGCGTAGTAGAGGAGCGGCCGGTCGCAGCGCCAGCAGAAGGGGTAGCTGTGGCGGTAGCGCTCCGTGTGGAGAAGCAGGCCGCGGCTGCGCAGGTCCTGGAGGATCTTCGCGTCGGCATCCTTGAACCACATCCCGGCGAACGCTTCGAGGCCTTCCAGGTTGCGGACCTTGCCCTCGGCGTCGATGGTCAGGAGGAGCGGCAGGTCGTAGGCCTGGCCGGTGCGGTAGTCGTCCTCGCCGAACGGCGGCGCGGTGTGGACGAGGCCTGTGCCTTCGCTGGAAGTCACGTAGTCGCCGAGCACCACCTGCCAGCCGCGCTCGTCCGAGGCGCCTTCCGTGCGGAACGGCCGGTCGTAGAGGAGCCCTTCGAGATCCCTGCCGCGGAAGCGGGCGAGGGCCGGCTCTCCGGCGAGGTCGACGAGCCGCTTCTCCCCTTCGATCTCGACCATCGCCGGGACCGGCTTGGCCAGCTCGTCGCCGAACAGGAACTGCTCGTCCGGCTTGTTCGGGTGCTGGACCAGGCGGTAGACCATGTCGGGATGGACCGCGAGCCCCACGTGGGCGGTGAGCGTCCACGGGGTGGTGGTCCAGGCCACGAGCTTCATGCCCTCGGTGGTGGTCCAGGAGCCGCCGCCCCCCCCGCCAATAGGCACCAGCTCCTGGCCGGGGCGGACCGGGAAGAGCGCCCAGACGGACGGATCGTCCGCGTCTTTGTAATTCTGGGCGACCTCGTGGCTGGAGAGGGTGGTGCCGCAGCGGGCGCAGTAGGGCTGGATCTTGTAGCCCTCGTTGAGCAGGCCGCGCGCCGCGAGCTCCGCGAGCGCCCACCAGACCGACTCGACGTACTCGTTCTTATAGGTGTAGTAGGCGTGGTCGAGGTCCGTCCAGTAGCCGATACGCTCGGTCATGGCCCGCCACTGCCGCTCGTAGGTGTGGACGCTCTCCAGGCAGGCGCGGTTGAACTCGGCGATGCCGAAGGCCTCGATCTGCTGCTTGCCGGAGAAGCCGAGGCGCTTTTCGACCTCGATCTCGACGGCCAGGCCGTGGGTGTCCCAACCCGCCTTGCGGGCCACGTGATAGCCGCGCATGGTGCGGAAGCGTGGGAAGAGATCCTTGACCACCCGGGTGACCACGTGGCCGACGTGAGGCACGTTGTTGGCGGTGGGCGGGCCCTCGAAGAAGACGAACTCCCCGCGAGGGGCCGGCTTCTCCAGGGTCTTCTCGAAGACGCCCCGGCTCTGCCACTCCTCCAGCACCTCCAGCTCGAGCTGGGGGAAGGGGTATCCACCCGGGACATCGGGGAATCGGTTGTCGCTCATCAGGAAACCCTCGCGCGCCGCGCTCCCCAGGACGGGGTGCGGCAAAGACTGGGTATTGTAGCGGACTCGTCCGGTCCACTCGCGGATTGGTGGATGCCGGCGGCACGGAGGAGAGAGGGGGGTGCGGTGTTGCGAGTCTGCATGCTATATTACGTCCTGGGAAGTCGAGGC
>JBJMGZ010000660.1:0-3916 GCA_045807605.1 Thermoanaerobaculia bacterium
CCCCAGCACTCGGGCCGGTAGACCGCCCGCTGCATGGTGCGCCGCCCGAACAATCGCATGGCACCTGTCTGTCCGGCAGCACCGATCGGTTCGAGGGCAGGCGGCCAGCCCCTCGGCTAATCTACTCTATGGAGCCCGACCGCGGCGGCCAGTTGATGAGCCTGGCCGCCGCACCCTCAGCACCGGGCTGATATCTAGGCGATCTTCACCCCGGCGAAACGCAGCAGATCACTGATCGAGAACTTGCCGTCCTGCGGGGCGCCGAACTGGCCTTGCCTGGGCTGCCAGGTTGGCTCGGACTGCAGGTATGACGACGGATCTCCGGCAAGCAGGCCGATGAGCACCTCCGCGACGATACGGCCTCCGACCGGACCAAGCTTCTTCCCGTTGCAGCGCACCTCCGCTTCTTTGAGGATATAGAACCAGAGCGGCGTGTTCTCGCCGAAAGCCGCAGCCAGGTTGCGCGGTGGATCGCCGGGCTTGGGCGGGAAGCTCGTCGGCAGGTTCAACTCGGCGGGCGTCAGGATCACGTTGTCTCTGGCCATGCCCATGGCCCTTGCAACCGCCTGGCCCGAAGGCAGGCCCAGTGCCTTGCCGCGCAGCAGGTTGCGCTGGGCCAGCGATTTGAACAGGTCCGTGATGAACGGCAGATCGCTGAGACCCGCGGCAAGCTTGGTATCGATCCTGCGGGAAAGCTGCGGAGACAAACCTGTGCCGGTAAACTTGAAGAACCGGGCCCATTGGATCTCCAGCCCGTTCCGGCGCATGCCAAAGCCGCGCAGGTCTTCGCCTTGCTCGCCGAAGATGTCGACGTCGTTGGGGTCTTCCGTCGCCGGGTTGAGCTCGTAATCACCGCGCACCATGCTGTGCCCGAAACGATAGGCCGCTACGGAGAACTCCACCGGGATGAACGGCTGGTTTCTAAAGGCATAGAACTTCAGGTCGACGTTCAGGGCTCCCGCAATGTCCTTGGTGCCGGGCCCGAACGGGACCTTGTACGTGTCGAGCTTGATGATGTCTTTGATGACGTCGTCGCCGCCGAGGATCTTCTGGAGAAAGTCGTGGACCACGACCCATTGATAGTGCCAGCGGACGATGCGGCGGGCTTCGTCGAAACGATCAGGCCTGCCGGGCGGCAGAGCGTCGACGACTTTGTTGTGAAACTTGATGAAGGCCAGATGGAGCTGCGACACGATGGCGTTCTCGTCGTTCCGCGGATCGCCGATGAGCGCTCGCTTCGGGTTCGCGTTGTTTCGCGGCAGATCGTCCTCACCTGCCGCGTTCTTGCCGACGAGCAGGTGGAGGCCGTCGGAATCATAGAGATAGGGATTGTTGTCCGGCCCGTCTGCATAGAGAGAATCCAGGTCGTAGCGCGGCGTGCGGAAGTTGCGCAGGGCATCCGGATCATTATCGCGCTGCAGCTTGGAGTTGGGATCGAACGTGATGTCGTGATCGACGAATTGGCCGAAGTAGGTGAAGCCTGCGGGGATGTCGGGGTTGTCCAGAGCGGCTTCGTCGGCCTGCGCTTCCGTCTCGAACATGAATGCGGCCAATGCCGACAGGTCCGGATCTCGCGGCGCGAAAGGCGGCAGATTGCGGAACATCCTTCCGAAGCGTCCTTCGTAAAGGGTCGAGCGGGGGACGTCTTCCAAGCCGCGGATTGGATTCGTGCCGTGGAAGCGCTGCGGCGGGCTGGGGCTGGTGTGGGGCGGCTGGTTCGAGAGCGTGGGGTCTGCCATGACGGTTTCTCCTTTGCGGAGGGTTCTCCCGGGGAAGAGATCTCGGCGGGAGTCGGTAGGGTATTCGTCAGGTCAAGTCAAAATTCAACACATTTACTGCTCCGCTCCTGCCGCTACCCGTCTCCCAGCCGGGAGACAGCGTCGCGCACGCATGAAGTATCCGGAGGACGTCGATGCCGGATGACTCTACCTAAAGAGACGTCCCTGGTCTGCCAATTCCCTCACGGAGCGCCCCTGCTCCGCAGGAATGTGCCCGGTCATGGGCCGATAGGGCGGCGTAACGCTGCACCCCGCGCAGATCCGGCAGCTCCACCCTTCAGTCCTACCGCCGCTTGCGCTCCTTCCTCTCCCCCGCGCCCGCGCTCCGGCGCGCCTTCGGCTCCTTCCTCTCCCCCCTGTCTCGCTGCCGCGGCCACTCCCCCCGCTCCCCAGGCTCGGGCACGCCCACGATCTTCAGGTCCAACCCCCGGTGGCGCAGGCTCACGCCGGTCAGCTCCACCTCGACCGCATCGGCGAGCTGGTAGACCTTGCGCGTGCGGTCCCCGACCAGGCGGTGGGACTCGGCTTCGTAGAGGTAGTAGTCGTCGCCCATCTTGCGGATCGGCACCAGGCCGTCCACAAGGTAGGTCTCGAGCTGCACGAAGAGGCCGAAGGGCTGGACGCCCGTGATCCTCCCCTTGAAGGTCTCCCCCACCCGGTCGGCCAGGAAACGGACCTTCTTCCACTGGAGAAGATCGCGCTCGGATTGCTCGGCCCGGCGCTCCGTCGTGCTGCAATGCTCGCCCATGGTGGGCAGCCGCGCGGCGAGGGCCGTGTCCTCGGCGCGCTGGTGGGCCGTGCCGTGGATGAGCGCCTTGAGGCCCCGGTGCACCACGAGGTCCGGATAGCGCCGGATCGGCGAGGTGAAGTGGCAGTAGTTCTTGGAAGCCAGGGCGTAGTGGCCCCAGCACTCGGGCCGGTAGACCGCCCGCTGCATGGTACGCAGGACGAGCGACGAGACGAACGGCTCCTCCGGCAGGTCCTTGACCCGGGCGAGCACCTGCTGCAACGCCGCGGGGTGGAGGCTGGTCAGCTCGCCCTTCAAGGCGATGCCCAATGGACGGAGGGTCTCCTTCAGCTCCTGCAGACGGTCCGGGCTCGGCGGCTCGTGCACCCGGTAGAGTGCGGGCACGCCCTGCATGTCGAGCTCGACCGCCACGGCTTCGTTGGCCGCGAGCATGAACTCCTCGATCAGCCGGTGCGCCACGTTGCGCTCGCTCGGGATCACGCCCACCACCGTGCCGTCCGTGCCCAGCTCGACGTTGCCCTCGGGCAGGTCGAAGTCGATCGAGCCGCGCTTCAGGCGGGAATGGTGGAGGATCGTCATCAGCACGTGCATCTCGCGCAGGCAGGTGAGGACCGGGCCGTACTCGGAGAGATCGCGCTCCTGCGGCTCTTCCAGGATGCGCCGGACCTCGTTGTAGGTCATGCGCCGGGTGCTGCGGATCACGGTCTCCGCGAAACGCCGGTCCTGGACCTTGCCGTCGCGGTCGAGGTCCAGGAAGACCGAGGTGGTCAGCCGGGGCACGTGGGGACGCAGCGAGCAGAGGCCGTTCGAGAGCGCCTCGGGGAGCATGGGGATCGCCCGGTCCGGGTAGTAGACGCTGGTGCCGCGGCGGTAGGCCTCGAGGTCGAGCGCGCTCCCCTCCTCGACATAGTGGGCCACGTCCGCGATGTGGACGCCGAGCCGGAAGTGCCCGTTCGGGAGCTTCTCGATCGAGATGGCGTCGTCGAAGTCGCGGGCGTTCTCGCCGTCGATCGTGATGACGATGCGGTCGCGCAGATCCTCCCGCCCCTTCCAGTCCGCGGACGTCGGGTCCTTGGGATGGCGGCCGGCCTGCTCCAGCACGGCGGGCGGGAACTCGTCCGGAATGCCGTAGTGGCGCAGGACGACCAGCACGTCGATGCCCGGCTGCTCGGCGTCGCCCAGGACCTCCACGATGCGGCCTGCCGGCTCCCGCCCGCGCTCGATCCGGACCACCACGTAATGCCCTTCAGGCACGGCGTCGGCGTCCAGCACCGGCAGGTCGACGGCCAGCTTGGGATCGTAGGGCACGAGCAGGATCTCGCCGGACTCGTCGCGCTCCAGGGTGCCGACGAGCGTCTGGTGGCGCTCGTTCAAGATCTTCTGGACGGAG
>JBJMGZ010000661.1:0-8344 GCA_045807605.1 Thermoanaerobaculia bacterium
GGCGCTGGCCGCGCTCAAGGATCAGGTCGATCTCCGCGCCGGCCGACGTGCGGTAGAAGCTCGGCTGCCAGCCCGGCAGAGAGGCGATCACGTTCTCGATCACCAGCCCCTCCCAGGAGGTGCCGCAGACCGGGTGCGCCAGCACGTCGTCCAGGCTGTCGATCTGGAGAAGGCTGTGCAGGATGCCCGAGTCCCGGAGGTAGACCTTCGGCGACTTGACCAGCCGTTTCGCCAGGTTGGCGGCGCAAGGCTCCAGGATGCGCACCATGAAGGTCTGGGTGAGCAGGTCCAGGTAGGAGCGGATCGTGGTGTGGCTGACCCCCAGGGCCGTGCCGAGCTGCGAGCTGTTGAGCATCTGCCCGTGCAGATGAGACAGCATGCGCCAGAGGCGATGGAGCGTCGCCGCCGGGACGTTGAAGCCGAGCTGCGGGATGTCGCGCTCGAGGAACGTCCGGGTGAAGCTTTCGCGCCAGGCGCGGCTGGCCTCCTCGCTCCGGGCGAGGAAGCTGCGCGGAAACCCTCCCCGGAACCAGAGGCGGGGAAGCACGCCGGGGTCGTCCGCGGGCAGCTCGCTCGCCAGGAACGGCGTCAGCTCCAGGTAGGTGATCCGGCCGGCCAGGGTCTCGGAGGTCTGCCGCAGCAGGTCGCGCGAGGCCGAGCCCAGGAGCAGGAACTGCCCGTTGCGCCGCTCCTCGTCGACCAGGCTGCGCAGCAGAGGGAAGATCTCCGGCACCCGCTGGATCTCGTCGAGGCAGAAGAGAGAGGCCGTGCCCTGCGACCGGTGCACGGTGAAGAAGAGCTCGGGATCGCGCAGCTTGCCCAGGTCCGACGGCCGTTCGAGGTCCAGATACACGACGCCAGGACCCCCGACCGTCTCCTGGACCAGCGTGGTCTTACCGCACTGGCGCGGCCCCAGGACCGCCACCACGGGGAAGTCCGCGAGCCGCGCCTCGATCTGTCCCTGGATCTTGCGTGGAACGTAACCCTGCATTTTGAAAGTCTAGCTTTCAATTTGCATGGTTACAAGGACCTACTCGCGGCCCGACAGATCTTCCAGCGTCCGCCCCGAGGCCAGCCACTCGACGATCCACTGCGGGCGCTTGCCGCGGCCGGACCAGATGAGGGCGGTGTTCTCGGGGTGGCGGAAGCGCACGGAGGTGGCGGGCACGCGGGCGCGCTCGCGGCCGCGCTCCTGCTTCAGGAGATCCTCCAGCGTCATGCCGAGGCTGCCGGCGAGCTCGCGCATCTGGGCGAGCACCCGTTCCCGTTCCGACTCGCGGCGGGAGATGATCTCCTGCTCGATGTCCCGGGCGAGGGCCTGCAGCTCTTCGAGGGAGAGCTTGGAAAGGTCGATCTTGGCCATAAAATGTTCTCCTCAATAGGGGGGCAGAACCCCGAGCAGGTCGCCGCGCTCCTCCTGGGTCAGGAAGGCGGCGGCCACCGCGTTCTCCTGCATCTTCCTCAGGTCGTCCTCGCCCAGGCCCAGCTCCTCCTGCGCGATGCGGTACTCATGGGCGAGGTCGATGCCGCTGATGCTCGGGTCGTCCGTGTTCAGGGTGACGGCCAGCCCCCTCGCGAGCAGGGCCGGCAGCGGGTGGGATGCGTAGTCGGGCACGGTGCTCGTATGGAGGTTGCTGGTCGGGCAGACTTCGAGCGCGATCCCGCGCTCGGCGAGCAGGTCGAGCACCTCGGGGTCCTCGATCGAGCGGATGCCGTGGCCGATGCGCTCCGCTCCGAGCCCGAGCACCGCCTGGCGGACGCTCTGCGCTCCGGCTGCCTCGCCGGCGTGCGCGATTACCCGGAGGCCGGCGTCCCGCGCCTTGCGGAAGTGGTCCACGAACAGCTCGCCGGGGAAGCCGGCCTCGTCGCCGGCGAGATCGAGCGCCACGATGCCGCGGTCGCGGCAGCGGATCGCCGCTTCGAGCTCGGTCCAGCCCCGCTCCGGGCCGTAGTGGCGGGAGATGATCCCGATGAGCTTCGCCCGTATCGGCAGGGAGGGCAGCTCGCGGGCCTCTTCGAGCGCGTCGCAGGCGGCCTCGGCCACCCCCAGGGTGTCGAGCCCGTGGCGCTCGGCCATGAAGGCCGGGCTGAAGCGCAGCTCGATGTAGTCGATGCCCTCGCGCACCGCGTCCTC
The DNA here is from genome assembly GCA_045807605.1 of Thermoanaerobaculia bacterium. Lineage (GTDB taxonomy): Bacteria > Acidobacteriota > Thermoanaerobaculia > Multivoradales > UBA5704 > DATMER01. Next base: position 2,135 of record JBJMGZ010000661.1, read on the forward strand.
CAGGTTCTCCCGCACGATCCGGCGCACGGCGTCGTAGTCCACCATGACCCGGCACAGCATCTCGAACTTGGCGATGAAGTCCAGGAGGCTGGGCTCCCGTCCCACGATCTGGACGTAGGGGCGGATGCCCTCGACCGTCATGGCCGGGAGGTCCACCTTGTGCTGCCGGGCGAGATCGATCACGGTCTCCAGCCGGAGGTTGCCGTCGAGGTGGCGGTGCAGCTCGACCAGGGGGTAGCCGTTGCGCATGGGAACTGGATCTTATCGCAGCCCGGCCAGGCGGCGGGCGAGGTCGGCCCGCACCTTGGAGTAGCCCGGCGCCTGGTGCCGGCTCTGGAGCTGGAGCGGATCCGCCTTGAGATCGTAGAGCTCCCGGCTGCCGTTGCGGTATTCGATCCACATCCAGCGCGCGGTCCGGACGGCCTCGTAGGAGGGACGGGCGGGGTTGTGGCTCAAGCCCTCGACGAGCAGCGCCCGGTCCTGCCCGAGGGACGGGTCCAGGGCCATGGGGAGGAGATCGCGGCCGTCCATCTTCCGCCGCGCCACGGCCCCGGTCAGGGCGACGATCGTCGGGGCGAGGTCCACGTTCGAGACGGGCTGGAGCGCGGTGGCGCCGGCGGGGAACCCTCCGCCGCGCACGATCAGGGGCACGTGGATGGCCTCTTCGTAGGGGAGGAGCTTGCCGTCCACGATCCGGTGCTGGCCGTTGAAGAAGCCGTTGTCCGAGGTGAAGAGGATGACGGTATGGTCGAGCTGGCCGGTCTCCTGGAGGGCGAGGACCAGGCGCTCGACCAGGTCGTCGATGGCCAGGAGCGATTCGAGCTGGCCGCGATAGTTGCGGAGGATGAGCGCCTTCTTCGCCTCGCTCAACCGGCGGAGCTTGCGGATGTGCGGCGGCTTGTCCTGGACGTCCGCTTCGTCGAAGGAGGCCCCGGACGGCAGCGGCTCGTTGGCGAACCGGCCCGCGTGGCGAGGCGCGGGCCTGGGGGCAGTCCCCTTGCCCTCCTCGTCGCTGCGCTCCTGGTGGGGCGCGACCGGGGCCACGCTCAGGAAAAACGGCGGCGCGAGCCCGCGCAGGAGCTCCTCGGCCTTCGCGGCCAGCACGTCCGTCTGGTAGTCCGCCGCCGCCTCGCCGTAGTGGACCGGCCTGCCGTCGTCGATCACCGTGTAGTCGTAGAACCGGTAGGTGCTCGGATCGGAGAGCCCGAACCAGTGCGACCAGCCCGGCGGCACCTCGGGCCCGGTATAGCCGTTCAGGTACTTGCCGACGTGGGCGGTGTCGTATCCCGCCTCCCGCAGCCAGACCGCCAGCGTGTTCGAGTGGTCCAGCTTGCCGTAGCCGCCGTCGGGCGGCTTGTTCCCCATCACCTTGTGGTTGTGCGCGTACTGCCCGGTCAGGAGCGTGGCCCGGGACGGGCAGCAGATCGGGTACGAGACGAAGGCGTTGGCGAACGTCGTCCCCTCCTCCCCGAGCAGCCGCTGCGTTTTCTCAAGGACCCGCATGGATTCCAGAGTCTGGTCGTCGGTCAGGATGACCAGGATGTTCGGCCGGGGGGCGGCCGAGCCGTTCATGGCTATCAGGAGGAAGGACATCGGGAGCCACAGCAGGCGTCTCATGCCGCCATGATAAGCCCCTCCTGCTAGAGTAGTCGGCCCCGGGAGACGGGGTCGGACCATGGAAGCGCACGAAAAGCCCCCGAAGGACGTCGTCAGGAAGCAGCGCCGCACCGCGGAGAAGCTGCGCCTGGACCGCATCGAGCGCCACATCTTCCTCTGCTGCGATCCGACCAAGCCGAAGTGCGCCAGCCGCAAGGAGACGCTGCGCTCCTGGAAGTACCTCCAGAAGCGCCTCAAAGAGCTGGGGCTGGCGAGGAAGGGCGGCGTCTACTGCAGCCGGGCCAACTGCCTCGACATCTGCACCGGCGGACCCATCGCGGTCGTCTATCCCGACGGGGTGTGGTACGGCCACTGCGAGCCGCCGGTCCTGGAACGCATCCTCCAGGAGCACCTCCTCGGCGGCAGGATCGTGCGCGAATTCCGCATCCTCGAGCGCCCGCTCCCCGAGCGGCAGCTCACCGACCAGGAGCTGGAGCTCGAAGAGGAGTGAGCATGAAACGCATCCCCCTTCTCCTGCTGCTCGTCCTGTCCGCCTGCGCCTCGCCGGGAACGAAAGCCCCGCAGCCGGCCGGAGAGCGGGGAGAGCGCACGGCCGTCTTTCTGCACATCAACGACGTCTACCGCATCGAAGGGGTCGAGGATGGGCAGGTCGGCGGCCTCGCCCGCCTGCGCACCCTGCGCAAGGAGCTGGAGGAGAGATACCCCGACCTGCTGCTGATCCACTCCGGCGACTTCCTCTTCCCCTCCTTCGCGAGCCGCCTGTTCAACGGCGAGCAGATGGTGTCGGTCCTCAACGTGATGGACGGCAGCGCGGGCTTCGACGACCGGATGCTCGTGGTCTTCGGCAACCACGAGCTCGAGAAGTCGAAGCTCAAGGACGCCGCCCTGCTCGACCAGCGCATCGAGGAGTCGCAGTTCCGCTGGCTCGGGGGCAACGTCGTCTTCAAGAAGGGGGAGGACGGCAGGCCGCTGGTCGACGCTCCCAACCTGGCGCGGACCGACGTGGTGGTGAGCGGCGGCATCCGCATCGGCTTCTTCGGCATCACCATCCCCACGGCCGGCGTGGCCTACGTGGACCGGTTCGACGACCCGATCGAGACCGCGCGGGAGCTGACCGCGGAGCTGCGCGCCCAGGGTGCCGAGGTCGTCGTGGCCGTGACCCACCTGCAGGCCGCGGACGACCGCCGCCTGCTGGAGACGCTTGGAGACGACGGCCCGGACCTGATCCTCGGCGGCCACGATCACGAGAGGATGGCGGTCGAGGTGGGCCGCCGCCTCATCCTCAAGGCCGACGCCGATGCGCGCACGGCCGACGTGGTGAGGCTTTCGGTGGGGCCGAGCGGGCGGGTGAGCGTCGCGCACGACTTCCGGCCGCTGGAGCACGTGCAGGTCAAGCCGGACCCGGACGTCCTGGAGCTGGTCGGCGACTGGCAGGCGAAGCACGAGCAGCAGTTCTGCACGCAGGCCGGCTCTCCCCCCGGCTGCCTGGGCGAGGTCTACGGCCTCACGCGCACGCTTCTCGAAGCCGAGGAGAACAAGATCCGCGGCTCCGAGACCTCGCTCGGCGACTGGGTGGCGGACCAGATGCGGCAGACGATGAAGGACTGCGGAGCCCAGGTGGCGTTCATCAACTCGGGCTCCCTGCGCCTGAACCAGGACCTCCCCGCCGGCACCCGCATCACCCGCCGGCACGTCGAGGAGCTGTTCGCCTACGAGACGCCGCTGCGCCTGATCCGGATCGACGGCGCCACCCTGCAGAAGGTGGTGGACAACTCGGTGCAGCACTGGCCCGGGAGCGGGAGCTGGCTCCAGGTCTCGGGCATGGCCTACGTCCACGACACCACCGGCAAGACCGCCCGCAACCTGAGCCTCCTGACGCCGGAAGGAGCGCGGCCGGTGCGCCCCGACGAGACCCTCCTGGTCGCGACCAACGACTACCTGGTGAACCCCGAGGCCGGGGATCAGGACGGCTACGCCATGCTCGACGGGAAAGAGCAGAAGGTCGAGGGCTGCGCCGCCGAGGGCCGCGACCTCAAGGAGGTGGTGGAGGAGGTCCTGCGGGCCGCGGGCACCTCCGCCTTCCAGGGCCAGGGGATCGAGCCCAAGGCCGAGGGGCGGATCTGCCAGCCGGATGACAAGCGGCCCTGTCTGGCGGCGGGGGCGGCGCCGCAGTGATGTAGGGGAGGGGTTTACCCCCTCCCGGGCGGGGGCAAGCCCCGCCCCTACATAAAGGTTTTGATAGGAGCTCTTAGAACAACTGCCCGCCCGCCTGGCCCAGCATCGCCTCCCGCACCAGCGGGATCGGCGGCCCGCCGTAGGAGAGAAAGCGGTCGTGGAACTCGCGCCAGGCGGCGCGCCCGCCCCTCGATGAGGTCCAGTCCTCGCGCAGGCGGCGCACCATCAGCTTGCCCAGGGTGTAGTTGAGGAAAGCGGGGTCGAAGGTGCCGCGCGCCGCCTGCTGGCGGGCGTTGGCCGCGTCCTGAAAGCCCTGCTCGCGGAACAGCCGCTCCGCCTCCGCGAGCGTCATGCCGCCGGTGTGGAGCCCGAGCGCCACCAGGTAGCGGACATTGCGCAGCAGGGCGTTCTGGAGCTGGCCGATCCGGGTCTTGGGATCATCGGCGCCGAAGCCCGCTTCCCAGATCAGCTCCTCGGAGTAGTGGGCCCAGCCCTCCGCGAAGCCGTAGCCCACGAAGAGCCGTCCGACCAGCGACTCGGCGCGGTTCGAGTGCAGGAACTGGAGGAAGTGCCCGGGCCAGACCTCGTGCGCCGTGATGAACAGCAGGTCGGCCTCGCCCGCGATGTAGGCGGCGCGCTCCTCCGGCGACCATTTCTCGTCCGGCGGCGAGATGTAGTAGATCGCCGGCAGGTGCTTGTCATAAGGGCCTGGGATGTCGATGTAGGCCGCGTTCCAGCGCTGGTACGGCGGCGACTCCTCGACCTGGGCCTGCTCGTCGCCGGGGATGCTCACCAGCCCGGCCTCCTCCACGAAGCGCCGCAGCCCGGCGAGCTGGCGGCGGGCCGCTCCGACCGGCCCCTCCGGCGGCTTCTCGGCCTGCACGCGGGCGAGGCACTCCTCCACCGAAACGCCGGGAACCCAGGCGGCGCACGCCTCGCGCAAGGCCGACAGGTTGCGCTCCAGCTCGCGACGGCCGGCGGCTTCCAGGTCGGCCAGGGAGACGTCCACCTGCTCGGTCTCGCGGAGCATCTGGAGGAACAGGTCGGAGCCGAGCGCGAAGCCCTCCTCGGGCGCCGCGGCGATCTGGTCGTGGAACCAGTCGCCCAGCTCGCGCACGGCCACGGCGGCGGCGGCGTTCGCCTCGCGGAAGGCGGCCTGCAGGTCCGGGTCCTCCACCCGGGCGAACACCGGCGGGACGTCGCTCTCGAAGTAGCCGGCGAGGCCGCGGAAGGACATCTTGCCCAGCTCCGCGAACGTCCTCGGCATCGGACGCCGGGGATCGTCGAGATTCGCGCGGACCTGGGCCGCGGTCGCCGGGATCGCCTTCGCGTACTCGACGTAGGCGCGCAGGCGCTGCTCCAAGGGGGCGTACTCGCGGGTCAGGTAGAGCGCCGGGTCCATCGGACCGGCATAGTAGATCGGGTTGCGCCAGGGCCAGCCGCCCTCGACCCAGAAGAGATCGCTGCCGATCTGGGCGATCAGGGCCTCGCGCTCGACCCGGCGGCGCTCGTCGAGGCAGTCGGGGTCGAAGGCGAGCGCGCGCTCGCGCTCCGCGCTCATCCAGGCGGCGCGGTCCGCGATGGCCTCGGGGCTCCAGTCCGGCAGCCGGCCGTCGTGCTCGTGCCGCCCGGCCCATTGCGAGAAGGTGGGATTGCGCTCGAAGTAGCCCTCCAGGAACGAGTGGACGAAGTGGTCCCAGGCGGGCGCCACGGCCGAGACATCCAGGCAGGGGAGTCCCTTGGCTTCTGCATCCATATGGGCGGTGATCTTACCGGAAGCGAACCCCCGGCGCGCGGCGATCGGGTAGGATCTGCCCATGAAAGAACAGAGCTATGCGAGCCACGCCCGGTTCGTCCCCGGCTTCCACTTCGTGACGGTGGGCATCCTGGCGGTCAACGTCCTATGGTCCCTGTACCGGCTCTTCCGGCCCTACGAGGAGGGGGTACCGGTGTTCGACCGGCTCCTGGCGGTGCTGGTGGCCGGGGGGATCCTCGCCGTCGCCTACTATGCCCGGATCTTCGCGCTGGCGGTCCAGGACCGGGTGATCCGCAACGAGATGCTGGCGCGGCTGGCCACGGCGCTGCCGCCGGACCTCCGGCCGCGGATCGGCGAGCTGCGGCGCGGCCAGCTCGTCGCCCTGCGCTTCGCCGGCGACGAGGAGCTGCCCGAGCTCACGCGGCAGGTGCTCGACGGCAAGCTGACGAAGGGGAACGAGATCAAGCGGGCGGTCCGGAGCTGGCAGGCGGATCATCTGAGGGCCTGAGAAAAACAGAAGAGGCGGGCCGAAGCCCGCCTCCAGGTAGCGTCGCGAGGCGCTTATGGCTGCGGCGGCTTGTGCTCGTCGTCCGCCGGCGGCTTCTTCTCGTCCGGCATGGTCACGTCCACGCCGGTGGGCACTTCGACCTCGCGCTTCTCGG
>JBJMGZ010000662.1:0-2568 GCA_045807605.1 Thermoanaerobaculia bacterium
GTCCAGCCCAAGGAATCGACATACGAACCGTTGTCCGGCTCCAGCGCCACGGCGCGGCCCACCAGCGACAGGGCCTCCTCCAGGTTCTCGCCCGACTCGGCATAGGTGTAGCCGAGGTAGTTCAGGGCGGCGTGGAAGTCGGGATCGAGCTCCAGGACGCGGCGGAACTCGGCCACCGCCTTGGGGCGCTGCTCCGTGCGCTCGTAGGCGACCCCCAGGAGGAAGCCGGCCGCGACCGAGTCCTTCTGCCTGGAGACCAGCCGCTCCAGCACCGGGATCGACTCCTGGTAATGATCCAGCCGCTGCCAGGCCTGCGCGGCGGACAGCGCGGCCTGCGGCTCCCCCGACTCGGCGAGCGCGGCGAGGAGCCGGCGCCCCTCGCGCTCGTCGCCGGAGCGGAACAGCACCTCGGCCCGGCGGCTCTGGATCGCCGGCGACGCGCCTCCCTGGTCGAGCACGGCCAGCGCCTCGGCATGGCGGCCGGCGCCGACCAGGGCCTCGGCCCGGAGCAGCAGGGTCTGGTTGCGCAGCGGCTCGCCGGCGGCATTCTGACCAGCACTCTGACCGGCGCCGAGCGGCGCCAGCGCCTTCTCGGCCTGCTCCCAATCCTTGGCGTCGAGCCAGGCCTGCACCAGCTCCACGCGCACCTCGCGCTCTTCCTCGGCCTTCCCTTCCTTGGCCAGGCGCTCGGCCAGCTCGGAGAGCAGCTTCGCGGCGTCGGCCCGCCGCCCGTCGCGCTGCATCACCCGCGCCACGGTGAGGGCCAGGGGGATGTTGTCCGGCTGCGCCTGGCGCAGCGGATCGAGCAGCTCCAGGGCTTCGCGGTGGCGCCCCTCGGCCGTGAACACGAGCCCCTTGACCAGCGACAGGAAGGGGCGGTCCGGGCCGGCCTCCCCCTGGGCGGCGAGGAGCGCGTCCGCGGTCTCCAGGGCGGGTTTCAGCTCGCCCGTGCGGTAGAGCTCCCAGGCGAGCTGCCGGCGCACCCGCGCCTCCTCGCGCACCGGCTCCGGCGTGCCGCGCAGGGTCTCGACCGCGGTGTGGTGGTCGCCGCGCTGGCTCTGCAGCTCGACGAGCGTGAGCCGGGCCTCCAGCGAGCCGGGATCGAAGCCGAGGATGTCGCCGAGCACCTTCTCGGCCTCGGCCGGCTTGTCCGCGCGCAGCAGCGCCTCCACGAGCAGGGCATAGGCCATGCGCTGCTGCGGCAGCCGCGTGACGAGGTCGCGCAGGACCTCGGCCGCCTTTTCGGGCTGGCGCTGGTCCATGTAGATCTGGCCCAGGGTGAGCGCCGCCTGCGGATCGTTCGGATCGCGCTGGCGCACCGTCTCGAGCGCCTCCTGGGCGGTGGCGAGCGCCGCGGGGTCCTGGGCGGAGAGGTCGAGGTAGACCTCGCCCACGGCGCGCAGCACGTCGAGGTTGTCCGGCGCGATCTCGCGCGCCTTGCCGAGCGTCGCGGCGGCGCGCTGGAGATACTCCTCGCGCACCCCCGGAGCGCGCGAGTACTGCGCCAGGCGCGCCAGGAGCTGGCCGTGCTCCAGCCGCACGTACGGCGAGTCGGGCGCCAGGCGCTCGGCCTCCTCGTAGGCGGTGAGCGCCTCGGGCAGCGAGCCCTCCACCGACAGCAGCTTGGCCAGGGCAAACTGATATGCTGCGGTCGCTCGAGGCTCGGACAGAGATTGCGGAGGAGGGCCGGCCTGCTGCGGCGTCTGGTCAGCCAGAAGTACCTGGCACGACAGGCAGGACAGCAGGGCGATTGGGATCGCGGCAGAGAAACCCTTCACAGCCCGCAGGATATCAGCGGCGCGAGCCGCTTTACAAGGCCGCCGGGCCGCCTCTATAATGACGCCTTCTCAGTTAAGTTACCTAAGATGAATGGGTTAGAAGCAAGCGGGCCGAAGAGAGGATAGTAGGCTTTCAGGCATGGGCAAGCTCGGACAGCTCCTGGTGGCCCGCGGCTGGATCACGGTCCAGCAGCTCAACCGCGCCCTGCAGACCCAGCAGGTGGTCGGCGGACGCCTGGGCACCTGCCTGACCGAGATGGATGCGATCAGCGAGGACAACCTCCTCAAGGGCCTCGCGGAGCAGCACGGCGTTCCCGCGATCAGCCTGGACGACCTGCGCGGCATCCCCGACGAGGTGCTCGCCCTGCTTCCCGACAAGCTCGCCCGCCGCTGCCGCGCCGTCCCCTTCCGGGTGGTGGGCACCCGGCTGGACGTGGCCATGCTCGAGCCGCGCAACCTCGCGCTCCAGGACGAGATCGCCTTCGCCTCGGGCAAGCGGCTCATGGTCCACGTGGCGAACGAGGTGCGGATCGTGGAGGCGCTGGAGCGCTTCTACCGCGAGGAGGCCTCGTCGCGGTTCAGCCTGCTGATCGAGCGCCTGAACCGCGCGCGCTACCTCTGGGAGCGCGACAGGCAGCCCGAGCCGCCGAAGGCGGAGGACGAGCTGGCCCGGCTGCCGCCTCTCGCGGGCGGCCGCCCGGCAGTGAGACGGCCGGCCCCTCCCGCTCCGGCGGCAACCGTTCCGGCCGCCAGGACGGCGCCGGTTTCGCCTCCGGTTTCGCGGCCGTCG
>JBJMGZ010000663.1:0-6031 GCA_045807605.1 Thermoanaerobaculia bacterium
CCAGGGACCGAGCGAATTTCGCATCTGGGACCTCCGCCCACCCGGGAGGGGGCAAGCCCCTCCCCTACATCCTCACCCGCGGCATAAGAAAACCCTACCGCGCCCCGGCTGGCGCGCTCACGGTCAGCGTGCGGCTGAGCACCGAGGTCCCATCGGACCTCCTTCTCAGCCCTCCGTTCCAGGGTACACCCAAACGTGAGTGGCACGACAGTTGCTTTTGTCAGGGTGTGAGGGTCGAGGACGACCCCGGAGAGTAACCCAACAAGAGGAGGACCGTCATGAACATCATCATCATGCTCATCGTAGGTGGCCTGATCGGCTGGATCGCCAGCATGATCATGCGTACGAACGCCCAGCAGGGTGTGATCCTGAACATCGTGGTCGGGATCATCGGCGCGCTTCTCGCGGGCCTTCTGCTGGCTCCCCTGTTCGGCACGGGGACTGTGACCTCGGGAGACCTGAGCCTGCCGTCTCTGCTCGTGTCGCTCCTGGGCGCGGTCGTCCTGCTCGCAATCGTCAACCTGTTCCGCCGCGGCGCGGTGCGCTGAGCCGCGGAGCCGCTCAAACCCCAAGGGGGGCTCGAGCTGTACCGGGCCCCCAACCCGGCCCCCTGGGGGCAGCCCTCCGCCTCACTCGTGTGAGGCGCGAGCGCTTTTCCGGCCCGATTTTTCAGCCTCAGCCGCGCGGACCCCTTCCGGGGCCGCGAGCCCGTTCTTCCCCAGATAGTCCAGGATGTGCCGCGCCACCATGCGGTTGCCGCTCTTGGGGTAGTGGATGAACTTCTTCTTCATCATCTCCCCCTGCGGGTCATAGCGCTCGAACCCCTCCAGCAGGTCGATCACGCGGTAGCCCTTGCCGCGCAGCTCGTCGAGCAGGGGCTGGTAGACGATCGTCCTCCCCTCGCGCCGGGCGCGGTTGTCCCGCCGCTCCGGGAAGAGCACCAGGATCGGAAGGGAGCCGTTTTCGGCGGCCTCTTTGTAGAACTCTTCCAGCACCCTCACCGTCACCCGGTAGGCCTCCGAGCGGGTGTTGTAAACCCCGCCACGAATGGTGGGCTGGTGGAGATATTGGTTGGAGAAGATGCTCGCGAAGCGGACGGAGGGCAGGAAGTCCAGGGAGTTGCGCCTGGAGCTGCGCTGGTAGAAATAATCATTCTCGCCGATGCGCGGCAGGACGTGCTCCGGGTCCCGCAGCAGCTCGCGGTAGCCATCGAAGCTCCGGATCGGGTTCGGGACGAGGACCAGCTCGCCGCCGCGCAGGGCGAAGCGCGGCTTGGTGAAGGGCACGCCGCTCCTGGGGAAGTAGAACGGCCGGAAGGTGTTGACCACCCGGTTGATGTTTTCCGACATGAACCCGATCAGCACGACGTGGGGATGGAACTTCACCCCGTCGCGCCGGTAGCGGAGCAGGGCCTGGCCCGGCTCGAACCCGGGGACGCCGAAGTTGAGCACCTCCATCCGCGGGTTCATCTCCTCGATCCGGCGGTGCCAGGTCTCGCCGTTGGGCACGTCGCTCGCGTGCGTGAAGGAGTCCCCGAAGGCCGCGAGGCGGAGCACCCCCGGCGGCGGTGAGAGAGCGTACTCGCGGCTCGCGCGGATGCCGGCGCGGTTGGTCCTGTACCCCCTCTTGGACCCGTTCGGGCGGATGGTCCAGCCCAGCTCCGGATCGAAGACCACGTAGGAGGAGCTCCCTCCGAGGTGGGCCTGGAGGATGCCGCGGTGCTTGTCCGACAGGGTCTGGACCAGGGCGGGCGTGTACTCCACCCCCTTGTACTTGTCCAGCGCCCACAGGCCCACCCAGCAGGCGATCTCGACGAGGAGCCAGACGAATCCCAGCAGGACGAGGGAGAAGGCGAGCTTCTTCCGGGCGGAAAGGGGCTGCTTCGGAGGGGTTTCCATAGGGAGAGGCGGGATTCTACCCTACCGAAGCAAGAAGCATCCACGGTTCTTTTGTGGGAAGATGCGTATAGACTTGGTCGGCAGGCGAGCGCCATGGATCAAGAGAGCAGTGAGCTCAAGGGGCGCCGGATTGACCATCTGTTCGCCGCTGCCGACCGACTTGCCTCTCTCCCTCTCCCTCCCTCGACCGAAGACGAGGTCGAGTCCGAAATCCAGGCGGTCCGAGCGCAGCGACGGGCGAATACGGGCCGTCGCTCTTCCCCCCCCACTGTAGAGACGCCCCGCGGGGCGTCTCTGTAGCGGCAACATTCTTCCAGAGACCACAGCCAGTCAGCGGTCGGGCGGCCTTTCCGCTCGGAGGAGACGCCCCACGGGGCGTCTCTACAGTGGGGGACAGGCCGTGGGGTATGTGCGGGTTGCGCGACGCTCTCCTTCGCGGGTCCGTATACCTCGCAGGAACAGACCATGGTCGGCCTATGATCGGCGATATTGCGAAGGACCTGCTGCGCGGTGCCGGCGACCTCCTCGACGAGGTGACCGCCGGCCGCGCCCTCTTCCGAGGCTGGCTCGCGTTGAGCCTCCTGATGATCCTCTCGGCCGCGGCCTATGGCGGCGTCCTGGGGTTGTGGCACGGGCCGCGGCTCGCGCTCTACGTGGCCTTGAAGCTCCCGCTCGTCCTGCTCCTGACCTCGGCGCTCACCGTGCCGTTCAGCTGGGCCGGTTCCGCTCTTTTGGGTCTGCCGCTGCGGGTGGGGCAGGTGGCGGTGCTGACCTTCCTGGCCCTGGCGGCCGGCAGCCTGCTCCTCGCGGCGCTCGCGCCGGTCGCCCTGCTCTTCACGCTCAGCGCGCCGCCGCCCACGGAGGAGGCGCGCACCGCGCACAACCTGCTCTACCTGCTGCACACGGCGTTCGTGGGCGGCAGCGGCCTGGCCGGCACGGCGGTGCTCCGGCGGGGGATGCGCGCGCTCGGACGCCCGGCCCGGGTTGTCTTCTTTGTCTGGATCGCGGCCTTCGCCCTGGTGGGGGGCGAGGTCGCCTGGGCCCTGCGCCCGTTCGTCGGCAGCGTCTACAAACCGGTGGTGTTCCTGCGCCGGGACGCGCTCGACGGCAACGTCTACGAATTCGTCTTCACCGACATCCTGCCGCACCTGCTCGGCGGCACTCCCAGGGAGGAGAAAGCATGGAAGCCCCGCTCGACCCCGAAGCCAGCCCCCGCGGAGACGCAGATGGAAGTACAGACGGAGGTGGTGGTCTCCGCTCCTTCGACCGGCTCCTGACCGAGCCGCAGTCCATCGCCGCCGGTTCCTCCGCGCCTGGATGGCTCCTGGGTGGAGCGCTCGTGGGCTTCCTGCTCTATGGCGCGGTCGCCGGCCTGTTCCAGGGGGGCTCGCAGATCCTGGTCTCGGCTTTCAAGGCGCCGATCATCGTGGGCCTGGCGCTGGCGCTCTGCCTGCCCAGCCTCTACGTGTTCAGCGCCCTTGCCGGCGCGCGCTGGTCGAAGCGCCAGCTCGTGGCCACGGTCTCCGGGTTCGCCGCCACGCTGGGCCTCCTCCTGGCCGCGCTGCTGCCGATCGCCTGGCTGTTCTCGGTGAGCAGCCGGTACCTGGCCTCGGCAGTCTGGGTGCACGTGCTGATGTGGGGGATCTCGCTCGTCTTCGGCTGGCGGTTCCTGGGCCGGGCGCTGCGGGAGAGCGGCGCCGGGGGAGGGATGGTCCTCTGGCTTTTCCTCTTCGGCTTTGTCTCGCTTCAGGTGGCCACCTTCGTGCGGCCGGTACTCTGGCGCGGTGCAAACCAGCCGCTCTTCGAGCAGGGAAAGATGTTCTTCCTGGAGCACTTCGGGGACGTGCTGGACCACGACGAGGCGCAGCAGAAGAAGGCGGCCCAGGCTCAGCGCTGAAGGAACTCCTCCGCCAGGGCGGTCGCGTTCCGGATGCAGTCCGGGACGGAGACTCCGCGGAGGAAGTTGCCGCCGATCCGCAGGCCGGGCAGGGCCGACTCGGCCTCCCGCGCCATGTCGAGGAAACGGCCGTGGCCCAGCTCGTACTGCGGGATCGCGCGCGGCCAGCGACGGACCGTCGAGATCACCGGCTCGCCGCGCACCCCGACCGTCCGCCGCAGCTCTCCCAGCACCTCGGACATCAGCCGCTCGTCATCCCAGGTCGCGACCTCGGGATCGGTCCGGCCGCCGGCGAAGGCGGTCAGCACCACGTGGCCTTCCGGCGCCCGCCCCGGGAAGATCTCGCTCGGGAAGAGCACGCCGAGCACCCGCAGCCCCTCCTTGCGCGGCACCAGAAACCCGAAGCCGTTCAGCGGATGGGCGACATCCTCGCGGCGCCAGCCGGTCGAGACCAGCGACACCGCCGCGTAGGGGATTTCCGCGAGGCCGTCCCTCTCCAGCAGGCGGGCCGCGACGTCCGCGGGAACGGAGAGGACCACCCGGCTCGCCTCGACAGGGCCTGAATCCGTTTCCGCGCGGAAACCCTCGCCCGAGCGGACGATCCGCCGGCAGGCGACGCCGGTGCGCACGTCCTCGATCTGCCGCGCCAGCTCGCGGGGGAGCTGCTCCAGGCCTTCCCGGAAGGAGATCATCGCCCCTCCCGGCGCGGGCCCCTTCCTGCGGGCGAACGCGCCGCGGATCAGGCTGCCGTGCTCCCGCTCCAGTGCCGCGATCTTGGGCACCGCATGGACCACCGAGAGCCGCTCGGGATCGCCCGCGTAGACGCCCGAGACGAACGGTCCCACGGCGTAGTCGAGGAAGGATTGGCCGAGCCGCCGGCGCACGAAAGAGGCGATGCTCTCCTCCGAGCTTCCCTTTGGAATCCACGGCTCGCGGAGCAGACGGAGCTTGGCCGAGGCGGGGAAGAGCGGCGTGCGCAGGAAGCCGAGCGGCCCCGAGGGGAGCGGATGAAGCCGATTGCCCTTCCACAGGTAGCGGCGCTTGGCCGCGGGCGACGCGGTGATCTTCTCGGGCTCCAGGCCGGCCTCGCGGATCAGCCGGGTGACGGACTCGTGGTTCTCCAGGACGGTGTTCGGCCCCAGCTCGAAGCGCCAGGGGCCGTCGGTCCTGGTTTCCAGGGAGCCGCCCACCCGCGGCGAGGCTTCGAGCACCGCGACCCGCAGGCCGGCCCGGGCGAGATGGAAGGCGGTGGTGAGGCCGGAGATGCCGGCGCCGATCACGAGGGTGTCGATCATTGCGGGGGGATTCTAGCGTCGCCGCACCACGATATCCCCGGCCACCTCGCCGTCCAGGGCGAGCACGGTCTCGCCGATGCGCAGCACGAACGAGGGGTAGCGCTGCAGCAGGCGCACCTCCGAGCCCGGGATCAGGCCGAACACGGCCAGGTTGTTGCGCCGGGAGGGGCTGTCTCCCGCGAGGCTGAGCACCTCGCCGAGATCGCCCGGGCGCAGGTCCTTGACGGTCAGCAGCCCGTCGCCCGGGCAGGGCGCCGGCGGCGTCGCCTCGGCCTTGCCGAGCAGCCGGCGCAGCCAGGAGACCGACGCGGGCTTCTCCGGGAACTCGTACTCGCAGACCGGGCAGCGCGCGAGATGGCAGGCGGCCCCCAGGGGGCAGCCGTGGCCGCAGAGCGAGTCCGCGCGCTCGAACTCGAAGCCGCAGAGAGGACAGGTCAGAAGGTCAGCCATAGTCCGATGTGGTGGACGATCCCGCCCACGAGGAAGGCGAAGGGGAAGATGAACCCGGCCATGGCCCACGCCGTCTTCAGGCTGTGCTCGCGCGCGATCATCAGGAAGTTCGCGATGCAGGGCATGAAGAGGGTGATGGTCACCATGGAGACGAAGATCTGGTGCGGCGTCAGCAACGGATTCGGGCCGGTGGCCGCGTCCAGCAGGTAGACGGCGCCGAAGTCGCGGCGCAGGAAGCCGATCAGGAAGGCGGCCGAGGTCTCCTTGGGCAGGCCGAGCCAGCCGGTGACGAGCGGCTCGCCGAACCGCGAGAGCGCGGAGAGCAGGTGCAGCCGATCGAGGAGGAACAGGGCGAGCGTGCCCACCACGAAGAGCGGGATGACCTCCTTCAAGTACCAGTCGAGCCGGCCGACCGTCTTGATCCAGACGTTCGCGAGCTGCGGCCGGCGCATCGGCGGGATCTCCAGGAGGAAGTCCCCGGCCTCGCCCGG
>JBJMGZ010000664.1:0-11148 GCA_045807605.1 Thermoanaerobaculia bacterium
CGTTGAGCAGGGGTCCCCAGATCTCCAGCGTCGAGGCGTCGAAGGACACCGGCGCGAACTGGAGGAAGACCTCGTCCGGACCGAAGCGGGCGAAGCCGGTCTCGCGGACCAGGCGCACCACGTTGCGATGGCTCACGGCCACACCCTTGGGCCGGCCGGTGGAGCCGGAGGTGAACAGGACGTAGGCGAGCTGCTCCGGGTGCGCCGTGGGCCGGATGGGCACCTCCCCGCCATCCTCACCGAGCAGAGGCAGCCGGACCGTTCCGTCCGGAAGGGCGTCCTCCAGCCCCCCCTGCACCAGCACGATCCGGGCGCCGGCGTCGGCGAGCATCGCGGCCAGCCTCTCGCGCGGATAGGTGGGATCGAGAGGGACGTAGGCGCCGCCCGCCTTCAGGATGCCCAGCAGGGCCGCGATCAGGTCGGCCGACCGCTCGGCGCAGAGGCCGACCGCCTCGTCCGGCCGCACGCCCGCGGCCAGGAGGCACGCCGCCAGGCGGTCCGCGCGGCGGTCGAGCTCGGCGTAGCTCACCTCCTCGTCGCCCTCGTCGCCTCCCACCACGGCGATCGCGTCCGGAGCACGCCGCGCCTGCTCCTCGAACAGCCCGTGGATCGTCGCCTCCCGCGGGTAGCGGGTCGCCGTGTCGTTCCAGAGGCGGAGGACCTGCTCGCGCTCCTCGCGGGAGAGCAGCGGCAGGTCGGAAAGCCGCGTGGTCTCACCCCCCTCGGCCACAATCCCTTCCAGAAGCCGGTTGAAATGACCGAGCAGGCGCCGGACCGTCCCCGCGTCGAACAGGTCGCGGACGTACTCCGTCCACACCCGGATCCCGCCGTCCGGCAGGGGGAACAGGAAGAGCGAGAGGTCGAACTGCGACCGGCCGATCTCGATCTCCAGCGGCGACAGCGTGAGCCCCGCCATGTCCAGGTCGGACGGTGGGATGTTCTGCAGCGAGAGCACGGTCTGGAACACCGGCGTGTGGCTCAGGCTGCGCTCCAGCCGCAGCTCGCCGACCAGGCGCTCGAAGGGCACGTCCTGGTGAGCGAACGCGCCGAGGGCCATCTCCCGCACGCGGCCGGCCAGCTCGTGGAACGTGGGGTCCCCGGAGAGGTCGATGCGCAGCGCCAGCGTGTTGGCGAAGAAGCCGATCAGGTCCTCCACCTCGGCGTGCCCGCGGTTGGCGATCGGAGTGCCCACGACGACGTCCGTCTGGCCGCCGCAGCGCGACAGCAGAACAGCGAACCCGGCCATGAGGGTCATGAACGGGGTCACGCCCAGGCGCCGGCTCAGGGTCTCCAGCCGCGCGCCCAGGCCCTCTGCGAACGTCGCGACCTCATGCGCGCCGCGGAGGCTCTGCACGGGCGGGCGGGGCCTGTCCAGCGGGAGCTCCACGACCTGCGGCGCTCCCGCGAGCTTCTCCGTCCACCAGGCGAGCCGCTCGTCCAGGACCCGGTCGGTCAGCACCTGCCGCTGCCAGGCGGCGAAGTCGCCGTACTGGACCGGCAGCTCCGGCAGGGCATCCCCGCGATAGAGGGCGCCCAGCTCGCGCACGAAGATGTTGAGCGACCAGCCGTCGGACACGATGTGGTGCATGCCGATCAGCAGGACATGCTCGCGCTCCCCCAGCCGCAGCAGGGTGAAGCGCGCGAGCGGGCCGCGGGCCAGGTCATAGATCCGCCGGGCCTCGGCGATCGCCACTCGCCGCGTCTCCTCCTCTGCCCGAAAGCCGGAAAGATCGCAGATGGGCAGGTTCAGCGGAGCGCTCTCCGCGACCGCCTGCCAGGCCTGGCCGTCCCTCTCCACGAAGGTGGTGCGCAGCGACTCGTGGCGGCGGACGATGCCGTCGAGCGCTCCGGTCAGGGCCGCGACATCCAGCGGTCCCGTCAGACGCATTGCGCCCGCCAGGTTGTAGGCGAAGGTCTCCGGCTCCAGCTGGTGCAGGAACCAGAGCCGCTCCTGGGCAAAGGAGAGCGGCCTCGGCTCGCCCGGCTGCCAGGCACGGCGCCGGATGGTGGCGCTCCGGCCGGCGGCGAGATCGTCATAGCCGAGAGCGTTTGCCATCCGCGCCGTGGGCGCGCCCAGGAAGTCCTCCTGGTAGGCCTCCTTCCAGCGTTCCGCGGTGCTCGCGTCGATCCCGGAGTGGGTGTGGAACTTGACGTCGCCGAGCATGCGCGACTCGGCGTGGATGCCGTCGGTCATCCGCCGCGACCTGCCCTCGTAGGGACGGACCATGGCCGGGTCGAAGTCGAAGCCCAGGAAGGCGCAGAGCCGGCGCAGCACGACCTCGGGCTCGCGCAGCAGCTCCTCGAAGTGGACGCGGTGCCAGCGCCGGGCCGGCACTCCCTCCAGGAAGCGGAGGATGTTCTCCTGGCTGACCAGCCAGATCAGCTCGGCGAGCTCACGCCGCTCGAACGGGTGCTCCTGGCGGAAGAAGATCTGGTCGAGCTTGGCCTCCTCGAAGGAGCGGATCATGCCGTAGGGATGGCGCACCAGGTGGACGTAGAGCGGCTCCTCGAAATCCTCCTCGGCGCGATGGAGGATCGCGGGATCGAGCGCGTAGGAGGGCGTCTTGTCCACCAGGATGCGCTGCCCGAGCCACTCCTGGAGCTGGCCGTAGACGCGCTTCGCGCTCCAGCCCTCGCCCTCCCAGACGCCGATGGTCTCCGTGGCCTCTTCGGCCGTGCAGCCGCGGACCTCCATGACGGCGCGGACGAGGCCCTCCAGCCAGAACGCGTCGCGGCCGGTGTAGGTCGCCTTGCGCTCGGCGAGCGTGTTGTAGGAGAGCAGCTCCAGCTCGGGCGGAGCGAACAGGCGCGGGTGCCCGCCGAGCATGACGCGCATCAGGGTCGTGCCGGAGCGCGGCGGCGCCAGCACGAACACGGCCGGCGGGTTCTTCGGTCCGCTGCGCGCGAGCGGCGATATCGGCGGCAGTGGGCGGACGAGCGCGCGCATCAGCTCCACCCGCGCCGCGTCGACCCGCTCCGCCTGCCGGCGGTCCACGGCGGCGCCTTCGAGGCCCCAGATCCGCGCCACGGCCTCGGCGTGGTTCCCGATCAGGTAGGCAGCCATCTGCTGCACCGTTGGCGCGTCGAAGATGACGACCACCTGGACGATCTCGCCCAGCGCCTCCTGGAGACGATTGATCAGGATGGCGCCGCTGATCGAGTTGCCGCCCAGTTCGAAGAAGTCGTCCTCGATGCCGACCCTGGTGGACAGCGAGCCCTGCCACAGCCCGGCCAGGAAGCGCTCCAGGGCGGTGCGCGGCGCCGTGCGCTCCCGCTTCTGCACGGAGGCGGTCTCGGGGGCCGGCAATGCCTTGCGGTCCACCTTGCCATTCGACGTGAGAGGCAGCGCGGGCAGGATCACGAACGCGGCCGGGATCATGTACTCCGGCAGCTTCGCCTTGAGCCGCTCGCGCAGGTCGCCGGGCGCCTCGCCCACGAGGTAGGCCACGAGCCGCTTGTCGCCCGGCTTGTCCTCCCGCGCCAGCACCACGGCCTCGCGGATCTCCGCCTGCGAGGTGAGAGCGGTTTCGATCTCCCCCAGCTCGATGCGGAAGCCGCGAATTTTGACTTGCTGGTCGATCCGCCCCAGGTACTCCACGTCGCCGTCCGCGAGGTACCGCGCCAGGTCGCCGGAGCGGTAGAGCCGCGCGCCCGCCGGACCGAACGGATCGGGCACGAAGCGCTCCGCCGTCAGCTCCGGCCGGCCGAGATAACCCATCGCCAGACCCTCGCCGCCGACGTGGATCTCCCCCGGCACGCCGATTGGCTGGAGCCGCAGGTCCCGGTCCAGCACCCTCAGCGACAGGTCCCGGATCGGCACGCCGATCACGCTGCCGCGCGCCTCCTCCACGTCCCTCCGGGAGAGCGGCCGGTAGGTCACGTGGACCGTGGTCTCGGTGATGCCGTACATGTTGACCAGCCGCGGCTGATCTTCCGCGTGGCGCTCGTACCAGGGAGCCAGGCTCGCCAGCTCCAGGGCCTCGCCACCGAACACCACGTAGCGCAGCGAGGTCAGAACCTCTTCCTCGGCCCAGAGGAGCTGGCGGAAGGCCGAGGGCGTCTGGTTGAGCACCGTCACCTGCTCGTCGCGCACCAGCTCGTAGAACGCCTCGGGCGAGCGGCTCACCCAGTAAGGCACCACGACAAGGCGGCCGCCATGGAGCAGCGCTCCCCACAGCTCCCAGACCGAGAAGTCGAAGGCGTAGGAGTGGAACAGCGTCCAGACGTCGTCCGGCCCGAAGCCGAGCCAGGCGCCGGTCGCGGCGAACAGCCGCGTGGCGTTGGCATGGGTGACGACCACGCCCTTGGGCCGGCCGGTCGAGCCCGAGGTGTAGATGACGTAGGCCGGGAAGTCCGGCGTCACCTCGACTCCCGGATTCTCCGCGCTGTGGTGCTCCGCCCGGCCGAGCCACTCCGGCGTGATCACCACGGAGACCCGGCTGTCCTCGATCGCGAAGGCGAGGCGCTCCTCGGGATACGTCGGGTCGAGCGGCAGGTAGGCACCGCCCGCCTTGAGCACGCCCAGGACGGCCACGACCATGTCGAGCGAGCGCTCCAGGCGGAGACCCACGAGATCGCCCGGCTGCACGCCTTCCGCGATCAGGGCATTGGCGAGCCGGTTCGCACGCGCGTCCAGCTCGCGGTACGTCAGGTGCTCGCCGGCGAAGGTGATGGCAGTCCTCTCGCTCACCTGCTCCTCGAACAGCCGATGCAGCAGAGCCCGGCCATCCGATGAGGGCCGCGCGTTGCCCCACTGGAGGAGCTGGAGGCGCTCGGCCTCGCCGAGGAGCGGCAGCTCCGAGAGCGGCAGTTCGGGATGGGCCACCGCCGCGGTCAGCAGGGTCTCCAGATACCCGCCGAGGCGCTCCACGGTGGAGGCGTCGAACAAATCGCGGTTGTAGACCAGGCTGCCGACGAGCCCCTCCGGCGTCTGCATCAGGGCGAGCCGCAGATCGAACTTCGAGGTGCCGCTGTCCGCGCTCATGGGAACGACCGTGAGCTCCGGCAGCTCCAGAGCCTCCATGGGGGCGTTCTGGAGGATGACCATGGCCTGGAAGAGCGGCGAATGGCTGAGATCGCGCTCGGGCCGCAGCTCCTCGACGAGCTTCTCGAACGGCACGTCCTGATGGGCATAGGCGCCGAGAGCGGCTTCCCGCGACCGGGCGAGCAGCTCGCGGAAGCTCGGATCGCCGGAGAGATCGCCGCGCAGCACCAGGGTGTTCACGAAGAAGCCGATCAGGTCCTCGATCTCGGCGCGGTTGCGGTTGGCGATCGGGGTGCCGACCGGCAGGTCCTCGCGGCCGGTGGTACGGGCGAGCAGAGCCTGGAACCCGGCGAGGAGCGCCATGAACAGCGTCGCCCCCTCGGAGCGCACGAGCGCCTGGAGTCCACGCGACAGCTCCGCGGGCAGCCCATAGGCCAGCCGTCCGCCGCGGGCGCTCTGCACGGCCGGGCGCGGCCGGTCCGCGGGCAGCTCGATCACGGCGGGCGCGCCGGCCAGCATCTCGCGCCACCAGCCGAGCTGCGATTCCAGGACCTCTCCCTGGAGCCAGGCCCGCTGCCACGCCGCGAAGTCCGCGTACTGGATGGGCAGCTCGGGCAGCGGCGAAGGACGGCGCTCCACGAAGGCCGTGTAGAGCGCGGAGAGCTCGCGCACGAGCACGCCGATCGACCAGCCGTCCGCCACGATGTGGTGCACGGAGAGGAGCAGCGTGTGCTCGCGCTCGCCCTGCCGCAGCAGGGACGCCCGCAGGAGCGGCCCCCGGTCCAGGTCGAAGACCCGGCGAGCTTCCTCCCTCACTAGGCGCTCGGCCTCGGCAGGCAGGCCGGTCAGGTCCACGATCGGCAACGGCACCTCGGCCGCCGTCGCGATCACCTGGAGGACCCGCGAGCCGCCCGTCACCGTGAAGGTCGTGCGCAGCGATTCATGGCGGCGCACGATCTCGGTCAACGAGGCGGCGAGCGCCGGCAGGTCGAGACGGCCCTCGAGACGCACCGCGGCCGGGATGTTGTAGGACGCCCGGTCCGTGCCGAAGCGGTCGAGGAACCAGAGGCGCTCCTGCGCGAACGAGGCGGGCAGCTCGCCGTCGCACGGCGCAGGCACGATCGGTGGCGCATGCAGTCCGGTCCCCGCCTCCTGGATGCGCGCGGCCAGCGCGCCCAACGTCGGCGTCTCGAACAGCGCGCGCAGCGGCAGCTCCACGCCGAAGACCTCGCGCACCCGCGAGACGACCTGCGTGGCGAGCAGCGAGTGGCCGCCGAGATCGAAGAAGCTGTCCCGCGGACCGATCGCGGAGACCCGCAGCAGGGCCGACCAGATCCCGGCGAGCAGCTCCTCGGCCGGGCTCCTCTCCACGGAGGCTTCGACCTCGTGGCCCGCTTGCGGAGCCGGCAGGGCGCGGCGGTCGACCTTGCCGTGCGGCGTGAGCGGGAGCGCCTCCAGGAAGACGAACGCCGACGGCACCATGGGCTCGGGCAGCTCCTGAAGGAGCGCCTCGCGCAGGTCCGAGGTAGAACCCACGACGTAGGCCACCAGCCGCTTGTCGCCCGGCGCGTCCTCGCGCGCCAGCACGACCGCCGACTCCACGCCCGGCTGGCGGGCGAGCGCGGCCTCCACCTCCCCCAGCTCGATGCGGAAGCCCCGCAGCTTGACCTGGTGGTCCAGCCGGCCCAGGTAGTCCAGCTCCCCGTCGGGCCGCAGCCGGACAAGGTCCCCCGTGCGGTACATCCGCGCTCCCGCCTCGAAGGGATCGGGCACGAAGCGCTCGGCCGTCAGCTCCGGCCGGCCGAGATAGCCGCGCGCCAGGCCCGCTCCGGCGAGGCAGAGCTCACCGGGGACTCCCACCGGCAGCCGCTCCAGCCAGGGGTCCAGCACATAAGCGCGCGTGTCGTGCACCGGCCGTCCGATCGAGGGCGCCCGTTCCGTGGAACGCTCCACCACCGTCCAGGTCGAGTAGGTTGTATCCTCCGAAGGGCCATAGAGGTTGCACAGCCTCGCGGTCTCCGCCCGCGCGTAGGCCAGGTCCGCCAGCCAGCGCGGCAGCGCCTCGCCGGCCAGGTTGATCGTCCGCACCGAGGCCGGCAGGCTGCCGTTGCGCAGCAGCTCGGCCATCGCCGAGGGCACGGTGTTGATCAGCGTCACGCCGGCCGGGATCTCCGCCAGCGCGTTCTCCACTAGCACCACGGTTCCGCCCCAGGCGAGCGTCACGAAGATCTCGAACACCGAGAGGTCGAACGTGACCGCGGTCGAGGCGAGCACAGAGCGCAGCTCTTCCGGCGCGAACGCCTCGCGCGCCCATTGCGCGAACACCGCGGCGCTGCGGTGCTCGATCGCCACGGCCTTGGGCCGGCCGGTCGAGCCCGACGTGTAGATCAGGTAGGCCAGATTGCCCGGAGCCACCTCAGCCGCCGTCGCCATGACGGGCTCCGCGAGCAGCTCGGCCAGACGCTCCCGGGTCAGCACGAGCCGGGCTCCGCTGTCCTCGACCAGGAAGCGCTGCCGCTCGGCCGGATAGCGCGGATCGATGGGGACATAGAAGCCGCCGGAGCGCAGCACGCCCAGCAGGGAGATGATCAGGTCGGCCGTCCTCTCCTGGCAGACCGCCACGCCGGTCTCGGGACCGATGCCCAGAGACTGAAGCCGCGCCGCCAGCCGGGCCGACCTCTCCTCCAGCTCCGCGTACGTGAGCCTGTCGTCGCCCGCCACCAGGGCCACGGCCTCGGGCGTTCTCCGCGCCTGGGCCTCGAAGAGCGCGTGCAGCAGACCCTCGGCATGCCCGCGGCGCTCGACCCGGGCAAGCTGCAGCCGCTCCTCCGGGGTCAGGAGCGGCAACTGCGAGAGCGGCGTCTCCGGCGCGGCCACCGCCCCTTCCAGCAGGGTCTGGAAATGGCCGAGGATGCGCTCTGCCGTCGCCGCCTCGAACAGGTCGCGGGCGTACTCCAGCCGCGTCACCAGACCGCCCTCCGGCAGGGGATAAACGAACAGGGAGAGGTCGTACTGCGTCCGGCCCGGGTCGTAGTCCAGCCAGGACAGCGCGAGGCCCTCCAGCTCCAGCTCGGAGTCGGGGAGGTTCTGGAAGGAGAGCAGGACCTGGAACACGGGCGCGTGGCTCAGGCTGCGCTCCGGCCGCAGCTCGCTCACCAGGCGCTCGAAGGGGACGTCCTCGTGCGCGAACGCCCCGAGGGCCATCTCCCACACCCGCCGCGCCAGCTCGTCGAATCCCGGGTCGCCATCCAGGTCGATACGCAGGGCCAGCGTGTTGACGAAGAAGCCGATCAGGTTCTCCAGCTCCGCGCGGCCCCGGTTCGCGACCGTCGTGCCCACCACCACGTCGGGCTGGCTGCCGTAGCGGCCCAGCAGGGCCGAGAAGCCGGCGACCAGGGCCATGAACGGAGTCACGCCGAGCCGCCGGGCCACGGGATCGAGACGGGTCTCCATCGCCAGGCCCGCGCGTCCGCCGCGGTAGCTCTGCACGGCGGGACGGGGCCGGTCCAGGGGGAGCTCGATGACCTGCGGCGCGCCGGCGAGCTTTTCCTTCCACCAGGCGAGCCGCTCCTCCAGCGCCTCGCCGCGCAGCCACTGCCGCTGCCACGCCGCGTAGTCGGCGTACTGGACCGGCAGCTCGGGCACGGCCCTCTCGCCGGCAGGGCCACGGTAGAGAGCGCCCAGCTCGCGCACGAAGACGCCCAGGGACCAGCCGTCGGACACGATGTGGTGCATGCCCACGAGCAGGACGTGCTCCCGCTCGTCCAGACGCAGCAGCGCCGAGCGCACCAGCGGTCCGCGGGCCAGGTCGTAGGGCCGGCGGGCCTCGGCCGCGGCGATGCGGAGCGCCTCCGCGTCGCGGTCCGCCTCCGCCAGGCCGCCCAGGTCCACGACCGGGAGGACGAACGCAGCGGGCTCCAGGACGACCTGCCGCGGCTCGCCGCCCTCCTCCACAAAGACGGTGCGCAGCGCCTCGTGCCGGCGGACGACCCCGCCGATCGCACCGGCCAGGGCCGCGGCGTCGAGCGCGCCTTCGAGACGCACTGCGCCCGCCAGGTTGTAGGCGAAGCTCCCCGGCTCGAGCCGGTCGAGGAACCAGAGCCGCTGCTGGGCGAACGACGAAGGCAGGGACCCGCCGCGCGGCAGCCGGACCAGTTGCGGCACCAGCGCGTCTCCCCGGCGCACCCGCTCGGCCAGGGCCGCGAAACCCGCCAGCGTAGGCTCCTCGAACACCGCGCGCATCGGCAGCTCCACGCCGAGCACCGCGCGCACCCGCGAGATCATCCGGGTGGCCAGAAGGGAATGCCCCCCCAGTGCGAAGAAACTTTCGTGAGGAGCGACGCCGGGAACGTCGAGGACCCTCGCCCAGATGCCGGCGAGCAGCTCCTCGACCGGGCTCCGCTCCCCGGAACGCTCCACGTTGCGCTGTTCTTCGACGGGAGACGGCAACGCCCGGCGGTCCACCTTGCCGTTCGGAGTCCGCGGCAGGGATGGGAGCACCACGAACGCCGCCGGCACCATGTACTCGGGCAGCTTGTGCCGCAGCTCACGGCGCAGGGTCTCCATATCGCCAATACCGCCGTCCTGGAGGGCCACGTAGGCCACCAGGCGCTCCTCCCGCATCACCACGGCGCATTCGCGCACCGCGGGGTGCCCGCCCAGCACCGACTCGATCTCGCCGAGCTCGATCCGGAAGCCGCGGATCTTGACCTGTTGGTCCGTCCGCCCGAGGAGCTCCAGGGCGCCGTCCCGACGGCGGCGCACCAGGTCGCCGGTGCGGTACAGGCGTGCGCCGCCCGAGAAGGGGTCGGGCACGAAGCGCTCGGCCGTCAGGTCGGGACGCCCGAGATAGCCGCGGGCCAGCCCCTCGCCGCCGATGTACAGCTCGCCGGGCGCTCCGGGAGGCACCGGCTCGGCGCCGTCCAGCAGGTAGATCTGCGTGTTCGCGATCGCCTCGCCCAGGGGAATCTGCCGCGAGGTCTCCAGGACCTCGTGGACCGCGGACCAGACCGTGGTCTCCGTGGGACCGTAGACGTTCCACAGCTCCCGCGTGCGGCCCCGCAGCTCGCGCGCGAGGTCCGGCGGCAGGGTCTCGCCGCCGCAGAGCGCCTTGAGGCCGGGGCTCCCCGGCCAGCCGGCCTCCAGCAGAAGGCGCCAGGTGGCCGGGGTCGCCTGCATCACGGTGGCTCCCGCGATCCTCTCCTTCAGCCGGAACCCATCGGCCGCGGTCTCCCGGTCCACCAGCTCGATGCGCGCGCCCACCGCAAGCGGCAGGAACAGCTCCAACACCGAGATGTCGAAGGCGATGGTCGTGACCGCCAGCAGGACGTCGTCGGGTCCGAGCCCGGGACGCCGCGCCATCGAGGCCAGGAGGTTGACCGCGCCGCGCTGGCGCACCGCCACCCCCTTGGGCCGGCCGGTCGAGCCCGAGGTGTAGATCACATAGGCCAGGTTCTGCGGACCGGCTAGCGGCCCGGGGTCGGACTCGCTCTCCCCGGACAGATCGTCGAGGGTCGTGAGCAGCACCGAGGCGCGGCTGTCCTCCAGCACCCAGGCGATGCGCTCCGCCTGTTAGGACGTGTCCAGCGGGACGTAGGCGCCTCCTGCCTTGAGCACGCCCAGCAGGGCGACCAGCAGGTCGGGAGAGCGCTCCAGGCTGACCGCCACCCGGCTCTCCGGCCCCACGCCCAGGCGCCGGAGACGGTGGGCCAGACGGTTGGCAGAGGCATTCAGGCCCGCGTAGGTGAGGACCTGCCCTTCGCCGGACACCGCCACTGCATCCGGCCGCTCCGCGGCCCTGGCCTCGAAGAGCTGATGCACCAGACGCTCCGGAATCTCGGCCCCTGTACGGTTGCCGGCAGCCAGCAGCTCCGCGCGCTCCTCCGGCGCGAGCAGCGGCAGCTCGGAGAGCCGCCCGTCCGGAGCCGCCAGCAGGTTGCCCAGATGGG
Organism: Thermoanaerobaculia bacterium; assembly: GCA_045807605.1. Classification (GTDB taxonomy): domain Bacteria; phylum Acidobacteriota; class Thermoanaerobaculia; order Multivoradales; family UBA5704; genus DATMER01. The sequence goes on from JBJMGZ010000664.1 coordinate 10,933, forward strand.
AGAGCAGCCGTTCCGCAGTGCCGGCGTCGAACAGGTCGCGCGCGTACTCCAGCCGCGCCAGGAGACCCCCCTCGGGCAGGGGATACACGAAGAGCGACAGGTCATATTGCATCCGGCCCGCATCGTATTCCAGCGGCGACAGCGTAAGGCCCTCCAGATCCAGCCGGGAGTCCGGCAGGTTCTGGAAGGCGAGCAGGACCTGGAACACGGGCGAAT
>JBJMGZ010000665.1:0-9347 GCA_045807605.1 Thermoanaerobaculia bacterium
ACGGCCGGATCGGAGGTTTCCGCGGCGGCAGCCGGCAGAGCGGTGAGGACGAGCAGGATGGTCAGCGGCAAGACTCGGGGCACGGCATCGCTCCTGTTGTTGGCCACATTCTACCCCCCCGGCTGTCCGACGATAGACTCCCGTCCCATGCGCCTCTCGCCGCTCCACCGCGCCGCTGTCCTCTGCACCGCCTGCGGCCCCCGCCCGCAGTCTGACGAACCCGCCGCCGCACGTCCGGCCTCCGCTCCGGCGCGGGGCGACGTCTGCGCCGCGCTGATCTCCGACGGATCGCCCGAGCGGCCGCCCGAGGTGCCCGGCGTGGGCCTGCCGGGCAGCCCGGGACTGCGCATCGTCGCCTTCGGCGACTTCGGCGAGCAGACGAACCGCAACACCGGGCCGCAGCACGAGGTCGCGCGGGCCATCGCCGCCTATCACAGGGACTATCCTTTCGACTTCGGCCTGACCCTGGGCGACAACTTCTACCCGGCCGGCCTGGCCAGCCCGACCGATCCGCGCTGGACCTCGCAGTGGGAGCGGCTCTACAGCCCGATCGGCATCCGCGTCTACGCCATCCTGGGCAACCACGACTACAAGAACGCGGCGAGCCCGGGCGCCGAGATCGCCCGCTCCCGCCGCAGCGCCACCTGGTGCATGCCGCGCCCGTACTTCACCTTCACCGCCGGGGCCCTGCAGCTCTTCGCCGTGGACACCACGCCGGTCGAGGAGCCCAAGCGCGACCCGGGGGGCGCCATGGCCGCCCAGCGGCAGTGGCTCGACCGCGCGCTCGCCGCCAGCCGCGCCCGCTGGAAGATCGTCTACGGCCATCACCCGGTGTACTCGAACGGCGAGCACGGCGGGCGCGCCGGCGAGCTCCCGCGGATCAAGGACTACCTGCTGCCGCTGCTGCGGAAGCACAAGGTGGACGTCTACCTCTCCGGCCACGATCATGATCTGGAAGCGCTGGAGCCCGAGGACGGCATCCACTTCTTCGTGTCGGGCGGCGCGGGCCGCCACCTGCGGGCCTTCGAGCGGACCGGCTGCCAGCGCTGGGGGACGGCGAGCAGCTACGGCTTCACGGTGCTCGAGACGGACGCGACCGGGCTCTCCCTCAAGGTCTCCTTCGTCGAGCCGGCGAAGGAGACGGCCTACCGCGTGGCCTGGGGACCCGAGACGGTCGAGAAGGGGGCCGGCTCGGACTGCCGCGCCGCGGTCAGATCGCGGGGAAGTCGACGGTGACGACGGCCCCGCCCTCGGGCCGGTTGCCCGCCACGATGCGGGCGCGCTGCTCCTCGACCACGCGCTGAACGATCGAGAGGCCCAGGCCGGTGCCGCCGCGCCGCCGGGTGAAGAACGGCTCGAAGATGCGCGGCAGGTCCTCCTCCAGGAAGCCCGGTCCGGAGTCCCGGACGGCGCAGCGGACCCAGCCGCGTCCCCCGTTTTCCGCTTCCCGCAGGCTGCTCAGCTCGACCACGATCTCGCCGCCGGCCGGGGTGTGCTGGACCGCGTTCTGGACCAGGTTGGAGAGCGCCATGAGCAGGCGCGGACGGATCATGCAGATCCGGTGGTCGCGCTCGCCGAGCTCGGCGCGCAGGCGCACGCCGCGGTCGTCGGCGAGGCCCCGGTTCTCCGCGAACGCTTCGAGCACCACGGCGCCGAGCGGCCCGGCCGCCAGGTTCCTGCCCAACGGCTTGCCGTACTCCAGCAGCTCCGACATCAGCGCGCTCAGCCGGGCGGTGGGCTCCGCGAGGCTCTGGATGGCGCGGCGGACCGTCTGGGGCTCCATCGTGTCGTCCAGGTTGTCGAGCAGCGCGTCGAGGGTGGCGGTGATGCAGAAGAGCGGGTTGCGGACCTCGTGCGCGAGCCCGCCGACCAGGTGGCCGAGCGCGCCCATGACCTGGAGCCGCGCCCGCTCCTCCTCGGAGGCCTGGAGCTGCGCGAGCGAGGCGCGCAGGGCGGCGTTGGCCTGCAGCAGCTCCTGCGAGCTCAGGTCCATGGAGCGCTCCAGCAGGGCGCGGTCGTAGTCCGCCTGCCAGTACGCATCGTCGACCGCATCCAGGAACTGCCGGCAGTGGCTGCTCAAGCCCTCCCCGGTGCCCTCCTCGGTGCCCCCCTCGATGCCGAGATAGCGCCGGATCTGCCGCTGGAGCAGGCTGTGGCGGTCGGCCATGCCTCAGCGCTCGGTCAGGGTGGTGATCGTCATGGTCTGGTTGTGCAGCTCGCAGCGGGCATCCGGCGTGAACGGGGAGATCTCGCCGTAGGAGTAGAAGCCGGCGAGCACGGTGCGCTCGCCCAGCACCTCGCGCACCCCCTCCACCTCCTCCTCCACCCGCTGCTTCAGGACCAGCTTGCGCCCGACGCAGCTCACCAGCAGCGCCAGGTCCGGCGAGGTCGAGCCCACGGCCTCGCAGCTCGTGCGCGCGGCCCCCATGGCGCCGTCGATCAAGCGGTCGAAGTTGGCCTTCATGAAACGGGCATAGCTCCCCTCGGGCACGTCGCCCGCGAAGGTCATGCTGCTCTCCCCCTCGTCCACCGAGAGGATCGTGCGCACCACCGGCGTGCCGCCCTCGTCGGCGCGCAGGCTCAGGGGGAAGAGCAGGCCGCTCGCCGGCAGCTCGTGGGCGTGCGGTCCGAGATAGGTCTTGTAGAGCTCGAGGGCCGAGCGGCCGTCCAGCTCGTAGAGGACGTTGCCGTCCGAGCGGGTGATCAGGCGCTCGGGACCGAACGGGTCCCAGCCGCCCAGGGAGGCGTAGCCGACCCTCAGGCTGGGACCGTAGAACCCGACCGCGGCGATGGTGCGCGTCTCCGCCAGCCCCGCCATCCCGCCACCGCCGCCGAGCACCAGCGTCTCCTTGAAGCGCGGACCGTCGCCGGACAGCCCGCCGGTGACCGTGACGGCCGGCGGCAGGTGGCCGGCGAGCCCCTCGACCAGCTTGCTGCCGTTGACGTGCAGGCCGTCGGAGAGGACGAGGACGTGTACCAGCCCCTCGCCGTCCAGCGAGCGGGCCAGGCGCTCCCCGGCCGCGAGGCTGTCCTCCGGCCCCTCGATGCGCGTGGAGCGGCCCACGACCCGGGTGCGCTCGAAGCGGATCGCCGTGACCACGAGCGAGTCGTCCGAGACCTCGGTGCCGAAGATGTCGCCCGCGGTCGAGCAGCCGAAGAGGTAGGCGTCCGGGTACGCGGCGGCGACCTGGCCGCACAGAGAGCGGTCCTTCAGGGCGGCGGGGCCGCCGAAGACGAGCGCGAGCTGTACGTCGCGCAACCTGCCCGGGGCGCGGGGCTCCCATACCCCGGCCGGGGTCCACCGGCACTGTTCCAGGTCCAAGGCCGTGTCTCCACCCGTAAAGAATGCTGCGAAGTGCCGGTAGTGTAGCACGGGCCGGGGAGGGACACGGACGAACGCCGCCCGCTCGCATAGAATGCCCGCATGGCCAAGATCCTGCTGGTGGAAACCGACTCGGTGTTCGCCGCGCTGCTGGAAGACCGGCTCCGCGTGGCCGGGCACGAGGTCCGCCTGCTGGAGGACGGCTCGCGCACCCGGGAGGCCCTGCACGACCAGCAATCGGACCTGCTCGTGCTCGACACCGGCTCCGATCCCGCCGTGGACGCGCTCCAGGCCCTGCGCTCCCAGCCCGAGACCCGCACCCTGCCCGTGCTCGCGCTCTCCGACCGCAACGAGCCCGCGGAACGGGTGGCTGCCCTGCGCGCCGGCGCGGACGACTACCTCGGCCGGCCGTTCGACCTGGAGGAGCTGCTCATCCGCGGCGAGCGCCTGCTGGGCGGGCGCGGCGCCGAGCAGATGCTCCAGGGGGACCTCGCGACCCACCCGCTCTGGGCCGTGCTCCAGTACCTCCAGCAGGTCCGGAAGACCGGCAGCCTGCGCGTGAGGAGCGGCAACACCTCCGGCATCGTCGAGCTGCGGGACGGCGAGCCGGTCGCCGCCCGCTGGCAGGCGCTGCTCGGCCGGGAGGCCTTCCTCGCCCTGCTCTGCGCCGAGGAGGGGAGCTTCCGCTTCGACGGCGGCGCGCCCCTCGCCGCTCAGGACGAGCGCCTGCCGGTCAACGAGCTCCTGATGCACACGGCCTGGCTCAAGGACGAGATGGAAAAGCGCCGGCACCTGCTCCCCGGCTCGGGCGAGCCGCTCCAGACCCTGACCGACTTCCCGCCCCGGGTCGGGGAGGAGTTCGGCCATCTCCCGCTGCAGCGCATCCTGTCGCGCATCCACCAGCAGCCCGGCATGCGGCTCTTCGACCTCGTGGCCGAGGCCGCGGAGGCCCCTCTCACCACCCGCCTCGCGGTCGCCTGGCTCGTCGAGCACGGCCTCGTCGCCACCCGCGACAAGGTGCCGGCGTCGGCGCCGCAGAACACCATGGAGATCTCCAGCGCCCTGGTCTTCGACGTGGCCGTGGCCACGCTCCTCGACGCCGCCAGGAAGGCGGGTCTCGACACCTCCGCTCTACCCTACCTGCTGCTGGTCGAGCCCGCCGCCTGGCCGGCGCTGCGCAAGCTTCTCGAGGAGGCGCCGGGGTTCCGCACCAACGAGGGGCTGCGCCGCCTGATCGAGCAGGTCGAGCTGCGCCGCGCCGGCAGCGCCACGTTTTCCAACACCGCCGGCGGGAAGCTCTCCCTCAACGTGCAGATGCTCACCAGGGCCGCCCAGCCGCAGATCGCCGCCATTCTCCCCGGCTGCGCGGGGGTGCTCGCCTGGATCGACAGCGCCGAGGGCGCCGGCGCGGCGGAGGGGGTGGTCCAGAAGCTGGATGCCACGGGAGGCCGCGGGTCGGGTATGCTGGTGGCTGGAACCCCGGCAGTCCAGAAAGAGGTCGAACGGCTGGCCGGCCGGAGCCGCCGCTGGCGCTCCAGCCCGCAAGCCCCGAAGAGCCTGCTCGGCCTCTTCCGCCTGCTGGAACCCCATTGATTCCATCCTTCCGAGGGAACCGAGGGAAGCCGTGGCCCGTCCCGCAGTCCTGCTCATCGATCCCGTGCCCGAGCGCCTGGCGGAGCTCAGCCACGGGCTGGCGGCGGACGGCTATGAAGCCGTGCCGGTCTCCGACCTCGCCCTCGGCTGGCGGTTCGCGAAGGGCCTCGGCGAGGCGCTCATCGTCACCACCACCCGCGTGGTGGCGGCGAGCCCCGACCCGGAAGCCCTGATCGCGGAGCTTCACGCCGGCGGCCGGCGCACGCTCGTGCTCCTCGGCGACAACCCCGCCGAGGAGGAGGGGCTCCCCGAGACCGTCTCCTTCCTGGCCATGGCGGGCCAGACCCTCGTCGAGATCGAGCGCCGGCTGCTGCTCGTCCTCCTCGGCCGCGAGGTCGGCGCCGAGCCCGACGTCAAGCTCGAATCGCTGGTGGGCGACCTGTCGCAGACGCCGCTCCTGGAGCTGCTGCGCGGGCTCCACCGGGCGCAGACGAGCGGGCGCATCGAGCTGCGCGGCGGCCAGATCTGGCTCGACCGCGGCGAGGTGGTCGCTGCCGGCGCCGGTCCCGCCGAGGGGCTCAAGGCGTTCTGCCGGCTGGGGCGGATGCACGAGGGGCCGTTCCAGCTCTTCCCCGGCGAGCTCGTCCCGCAGCGGAGCATCCAGGAAGACCTGAGCTCGCTCATCATCACGGCCATCGAGGACTCCCTGGGCGAGTTCCCGGACGCCCGGGCGCGCCTGGAGCTCCTTTCCGAGCCGGCCTCCCCCGCTCCGCTCCAGAGCCAGATCCTCGCGCTCGCCCGCCGCGGCGCCACGCTCCAGGAGGTGCTGGACAGCCTGCCGGCGCGCGACGGCGAGATCGTCCAGGAGCTGCTCACCCTGGAGGAGCGCGGAGCGCTCGCGCGGCGCGATCCGCGGGTGCAGATCGTCACCGATTCGACCGCGGACCTGCCGTCCGACCTGGTCCAGGCCTACGGCATCGCGGTCGTGCCGCTGACCGTGGCCTTCGGCAAGGAGGTCTACCGCGACCGCGTGGACATCCAGCCCGGCCAGTTCTACAGGATGCTGACCCAGAAGAAGGCCCACCCGGTGTCGAGCCCGCCGTCCGCGGCCGACTTCGCGGAGCGCTACCGCGAGTGGCTGGCCCAGGGGCACGAGGTGGTCTCGCTGCACATCTCCGCGAAGCTCTCGAAGACGTTCGAGCATGCGAGCGCCGCGGCGGCCGAGATAACTGCCGCGGCCGAGGTGGACGGCACCGGTGCCGCTCTCTCCGTGGTGGACACCGGCCAGGTGAGCGCGACGCTCGGCATGCTCGTTCTCTTTGCCGCCCGCATGGCGGCGCGCAACGAGACCGCAGCCGTAATCCGCGAGCGGCTGCTCGACATGGCGCCGCGCCTCCACACCCTCTTCGTGGTGGACACCCTGGAGTTCCTGGCCCGGAGCGGCCGCATCGGCAAGGCGCGCGCGCTGGTGGGCGGCCTCCTGGGCATCAAGCCGATCCTCGGCATGGTGGACGGCGAGGTCGCGCCGCTCGACCGCGTGCGCGGCGGCCGGGCGGCGCATCCGCGCATCCTGGAGCTCCTGCACAAGCGGGTGGAGAAGAACCGTCCCGTGATCGCCGGCATCAGCCACGCGAACGCGCCGGTCTGGGCCGACCGCCTGCGCGCCCTGGTGCGCGACCAGTTCCAGGTCGCCGAGCTGATCCAGACCGAGGTCGGCCCCGTGGTCGGAGCCAACGTCGGGCCGGGCGTGGTGGGGGTGTGCGTGTTTCAACCGCGGGAAGAGGAGCTGGGGTGGATCAGTTGAACCCCACCACCCCGGTGCTCACCACCTCCAGCTTCCAGTCTTCCGCCCCGGTGCCTTCCAGGTTGAGGTGGCCGGCCAGGAAGTAGAGCCTCTGGGTGTCCTCGCTCTGCGAGGTGCAGAACCGGTCCTGGAGATAGAACGGCGGCGTGGCCTGGTAGTAGAGCGTCGCCTGCACCGCGGCGGGCGTGCCTTTCACCGACGAGAGATCGACCTCGTAGACCAGCGAGTCGCCGCCGCCCTCCCCATAGTCAGGATCCTTTCCCACTCCATAAGGCTCCACGTCCTCGGCCAGGTCCGCGTTGGCTCCCAGGGAGAGCGCGATCGCGGTGCGCTCGGCGAGCGACAGGAAGCCCTGCGGCAGGATGCGGTTGTCCTTGGCCCGGCCGCAGATCGACAGGAAGCTCGTGGTGAGCGGCGGCCGGGGTTCCACATGCAGGCCGCACTCGGGTTTCTTCCCCACCGGCGCCGTCACCAGCTCCTGGTAGATCTGCGCCTGGTCCTGCCGGCGGATCACCTCGAAATGCGGCTGGAACACCAGCCTGTCCGGATGGAGCCGCGCCGAGCAGTCGTCCTTCCACCACAGCTCGCCCGCGACCGGCTTGCCGGCCTCGTCCACGATCACGCCCGCGCCGTTCGTGCGCCCCGAGGCCCAGAGCACGTTGCCGTTGCCGTCGAGCACCGAAAACTCTACGAAGGCGCGGCGGAAGCCCACGCCCGACGGCAGCTTGTGGCCGACCTCGCTGTCGATGCGCACCGTGGCCGCGAGCCTGCCGTCCCGGCTCTCCACCTTCGATACCGCGATCCGGGCCGTGGAGTGCGAAGCCTGGTCGAGCATCGCCTGCTCGGTGAAGAGCAGGGGATCGAGCCCCTTGCTCACCAGCATCGGGTCCTGCGTGCGGATGCCGAGCACGTCCGGGAACTGCTGCGCCATCTTCACGAAAAAGACGTTCAACCCCACCAGCGTGTGGCGCGCGAACCCTTCGCGCACCGGCAGGTCGACGTCCTTGCCCCCCAGGGCGTACTCCGTCTCCGGGAAGTTGGAGTGCTCCTGGATGCCGGCGATCTTGCTGCGGTAGGGCTTGCCGCTCGCGTCCTTGCTCGGCATGTGGCAGCCCTGGCACGACTCGGCGAGCGGCCCCGCTCCCGACGGCAGCCCGCCCTGCGGCGTCTCCCCCGTGCGGTAGGCGCTGAACGCCCACTCCGGATAGGTGGTCTGCTCGTACGTGTGGCCGAGGACCTTGCCGTCCGCCATCACCGGCAGGTGCACGGTGTGGCAGCTCCCGCAGAGCTCCGAGCTGCGCACCGCCATCGACTGCACCGGCTTGATCGCGAAGGCGGCCTCCATGGGCCGCGTCCGCGGGTCCTCGAACGGCCCGAACAGCTCGTCCGGCGGCCCGACGAGGAAGCTGCCGGTGAAGGTCCTGGCGAAGCCGCGGTTGTCCGGATTGAGGAAGTCCTGGCGCTCCTTGAGGCAGCGGTTCTGCGGCTGGCCCATCGCCGGGTTCTCCGGCCCCTCGCCGGGCAGCATGCGGTGGCAGGACGTGCAGGTGATCCCGTCACGCGCGAGCGCTCCGTAGGGGGCGAGCGGATCGTCCTTCGGGTACGGCACGGCCCGCGTGTAGGCCCGCAGGAAGTGGGAGGACTTGCAATCCCGGGGATCGTCGATCTTGTACTGGCGCTGGCCCGCGATGCCGTGGCAGCCCAGGCAGGTGTCCTGGACGAGCGGCGAGGCTTGTGGGTGGAACGTCTCGGTCTCGCTCGCGAGCTGCGCGTAGAACACCGGATCGCGGCCGCCCAGGCCCATCGGCGAGGTCTTCCAGGTCGCATAGGGCGACAGGTTGAGGAGGTTGTCTCCATGCGGGTTGGGCGCCGTCATGTCGAACTGCAGCCCGGTGCCGCCCGCGTCGTGGCAGCCGATGCACTGCGACGAGGTCACGAACTGGCTCGCCGCCGTGACCGACCCCGCCTGCACCCAGACGTTGTCATAGGTCTCGGAGGGCATCCGCGGCACGGTCTCCCAGGTGGGCCGCGGGAGCCGGCCGGCGCCCACGGCCTCCGTGAAGTCGCGGTTGTAGACATAGAGCGGCTGGCCCAGGCGCGGCGCGTCGTCCGTGGGCAGCGACACCAGCCGGTGATGGCTCGCCACCGGCTTCGGATTGAAGAAGTGCTGCGACAGGAACACCAGCGGCTCGCCCGGCTCGCCTTCGACGTTGCGCAGGCTGGAGAACGTATGGTTGTCCTGCGCCGACGCATGGCAGTTGACGCAGTACTGGCCGAAGCCCATGTAGGGATAGCGGTTCTGCGGCCCGGTCGGATAGTCGGGGTCCCAGCCGCTCCACCCGAACCAGCCCCAGAACCAGCCGTCCTGCGAGGCGCCGGCGGCGCGCACCATGATCGCCGAGCCGCTCGTCGGCAGCAGCTTCAGCGGATCGACGCCGGCGCAGGCGCCCGCCGGCGCCGGGAACATCTCCTTCACCATGATGGCGCCGTCGGGAATGGGAGCGGGCGTCGCGGGCGCCGGCTTGCCCTCCGGACGGTTGGCGTGCAGCCACTCGACCATCTCCGGCGAGTACCAGACGACGACCGGCGCGTGGGTGCCGTTGTACCTGCCGCTCCACGCGCCGTCGT
>JBJMGZ010000666.1:0-4358 GCA_045807605.1 Thermoanaerobaculia bacterium
GCCGTTGGGCACGTTGGCCAGCCGCTGCGGCATGGGCGGGTTCGCTGGCAGGTGGAACAGGAGCAGCTCGGCCGCGATCAGCGCCGCGGCAGCCGGGGCCGTCCAGCGTTTCCCCCAGGCGAGGAGAAAGCTCCCGAGTACCAGGAAGCGTGCCTGCCAGTAGAGCGAGCCCGTCCGGAGCGGCTCCAGACGGCTGTCCGGATGGCCGAGATAGCCCCACGCGATCACCGTGCACAACACCGCGAACGCAACGGCCACGTTCCGCGGCCGGACTTTCCGCTCCAGCGTGCAGGCGCCCAGGTAGCAAAGGCTGAAGGCGAGCGGGAGCAGCAGCCGGCGCGTGCCCGGCCCCCAGGGGGAGAGCAGGGCGAGGCAGAGGACCGCGACCGCCAGGAAGAGCCGTTCCCGAGGGAAGCGGCGGTCCGGCCACAGGCCCACCAGGACGGCGAGCAGGGTCACGCTGCCGGAGAAGCCGGAGGCATCCTCGTTGGTGTTGTTCAGTCCCCAGTAGTCCACGTAGCGGCTGTTGCCATAGACGTTCGGAGCCGCGATCGGAAGCCAGTGCTCGGCGAGCGTCCCTCGTTGGGCATGGAGCTCGCGAGAGGCCCGGAGGGTCTGCGGCAGGTAATCCACGAACGGCAGCAGCGCCGGAGCGGCCACGGCCGCGGCGAGGACGAGCGTGGGGGCCATCCTCCTGGCATCGAAGGCCAGGCAGAGACCGAGGGCATACAGGATCGTCTCGGGGTGTCCCCCCAGCAGCAGAGCGAACGTGGCGACGCAGAGCAGGAGGAAGTCCCTCCTGCAGCCCTCCTGCCGGCAGCGGACCAGGCCATAGAGCACGGCCGGCAGCCACGCCGCCGAATTGGCCAGGGGCCAGCCGAGCCAGAGGATTACGAACCCTCCGAGGCCGAACGCGAGCGCCCCGGCGAGCGACGGCCCTTCTCCGAGGCCCTGCCGGCGCATCCAGAGGAAGGTGAAGGTCAGGGCCAGGAGGATCCGGAGCGTTGCCATGACTCCGGCCGCCTGCGGCCAGGGCATGGGCAGGGCTGCCAGCGCGATCGGCTGCAAAGCCTGGGACTGGGGATCGGCGAGCAGAGGCATGCCGGCTCCCACCCAGGGATTCCACAGCGGCCACCTTCCCTCCCCGAGCTCGTTGCGTACCGCCACCAGGGAGGGCTGGATGAGCAGGATGAGGTCCCCTTGGAGCAGGTTGCCGTGGGGCTCGACCGCCGGCAGGTGGTGGAACGGCGTCAGCCCCCGCAGGTTGTCCAGCGGCACCAGCAGCTTGCCGCCGAAGAGCACCGGGCCGAAGAGGATGAGCAGGACGAGTGCGAAGACCGCCAGGATCTTCACCGGAACCTCGTCGTACCAGCGGCGGAGCGCGGCCCACAGAAGGATCGCAAGTCCGCCGGCATACAGGCCGGGCAGCAGGTCCACCGGGGTCCAGGCGGTCATGGAAGGGGGAGTTTACCGTGGTGTAGAGTTGCCATCTCATGCTCAGGGTCGCCGGCCAGATTTTCCGCTTCCGCGGCCTCCTGGCCACACTCACCTCCAGGGAGCTCAAGGCGCGCTACCGCGGATCGGCGCTCGGCTTTCTCTGGTCGCTGGCCAACCCGCTCCTGCTGCTCGCGGTCTACACGTTCGTGTTCAGCGTCGTGTTCCAGCCCCGGGTGGCCGGGGCCGATCCCTATGCGCTGTTCATCGTCAGCGGCCTGTTTCCGTGGATCTGGCTCTCGACCTCGATGCTGGAAGGGTCCATGTCCCTGATCGCCAACGGTGGGCTGATCCGCAAGGCGGTCTTCCCGGCCGAGCTGCTCCCCATGGTCACCGTGCTCTCGAACCTCGTCCACCTGCTCCTGGCCCTGCCCGTCGTCCTGGTGGCGGTGCTGGCGAGCTGGCTCCTCACCGACCATGGCGCCGGCGGCCTGTCCGTCGTGCTCCTGCCCGCCGTGCTGCTGCTCCACCTGCCCATGATCTCGGGGCTCGCCCTGGGGTTCGCGGCCCTCACGGTCCATTTCAAGGACGTCCGCGACCTCCTGGCCAACCTGCTGACCCTGCTCTTCTTCCTGACCCCGGTGCTCTACCCGCTGGAGTCGATCCGGCATCTGAAGCCGGTCTGGTGGCTCGTGCGCCTCAACCCGTTCACCCCGTTCACCCTGGCGTATCAGGAAGTGCTCTTCTACGGCCGCTGGCCCACACCCCAGCTCTGGATCCAGATGGCCCTGGTCAGCCTCGCCTCCTGGCTGATCGGCACCTGGTTCTTCGAGCGCCTGCGGGAGACCCTGGTGGAGGCCGTATGAGCGCAATTCAGGTCGAGGGGCTGAGCAAGCTCTACCGCCGGACCCTGCCCGGAGACCGCTTCCGGACTCTCAAAAGCGCCCTGGTCGGCGGCAGCCTGACCACCGACCTCAAGAGCGACGAGGCCATCGCGGCGCTGCAGGAGGTGGACTTCACCGTCGAGAAGGGCGAGGCCTTCGGCGTCATCGGCGGCAACGGCTCGGGCAAATCCACGCTGCTCAAGCTGGTCGCCGGCATGCTCAAGCCGTCCACCGGGCGGATCGTCGTGGACGGCCGGGTCGCCGCCCTGATCGAGCTCGGGGCCGGGTTCCACCCCGAGATCTCGGGCCGCGAGAACGTGTTCATCAACGGCGCCGTGCTCGGCCTCTCGCGCAAGGAGGTCGAGCGCCGCTACGACGACATCGTGGAGTTCTCCGGCCTCGGCGACTTCATGGAGGAGCCGGTCAAGAACTACTCCTCGGGCATGTACGTCCGGCTGGGGTTCGCCGTGGCGGTCCATCCCGATCCGGACGGGCTCCTGGTGGCCGAGGTGCTCGCGGTCGGCGACGCCGCCTTCGCGCACCGCTGCATCCGCCGCATCGAGGAGTTCCTCGCCCAGGGCAGGACGCTGCTCCTGGTCAGCCACTCGCTCGACCTGGTGGAAGGGGTCTGCGACCGCGTGCTCTGGCTCGAAGGCGGAGTGCAGCGGCTGGTCGGCACGCCGCGAAGGGTCATCGACGCCTATCGCCAGGAGGTCGCGGAGATGGAGGGGGAGGAGCACCAGGCCGCCCGCCAGCAGCGCCAGTCGGCGGTGCTCGGCCCCGAGGGCGAGCCTCTGCGCTGGGGCTCGCGCGAGGCGGAGATCACCTCGGTCCGCCTCCTCGGCCCCGACGGCGAGCGCTACCACCTGGAGTCGGGCGAGCCCGCGACGTTCGAGATCCGCGCCCGGGCCGCGCAGCCGCTCTCCGACTTCGTCTTCGGCGTCGCCGTCTCCACGCCGCGCGGGATCGAGTGCTGGGGCACGAACACCGACCTCGGCGGTCTCGTCCCCGGCACGTTCGAGGGCGAGGTCACGGTCCGCCTGACCTGCCCGTCCCTGCGCCTCGCGCCCGGCGACTACGTGGTCGACGCGGCGGTCCACTCGCGGGACGGCGCTCCCTACGACTACCAGCGCCGGGTGGTCACCTTCAACGTCAGCTCGCGGGAGCGCGGGGTGGGCGTCTACTTCCCCGAGCATCGATGGGACTTCGCCGGCGGGGTGCGCTGGCGGGAGGACTGAGATGACGGCTACCCCCCTGCCCCTCCTGGACACCGCTCGGCGGCTGGGCACCACGGCGATCTCGGCGGTGGACCCCGAGCGCCTGGTGCGGGAGGAGCTGGCCCGCAGGGAACCGCGCTTCGACGCGGTCCTGGCGCTCGGCAAGGCCTCGGCCGCCATGGCGCGGGGCGCCCGCGACGCGCTGGCCGCCATGAGCGCCCGCGGTTTTCTTCCCAAGAGGCTCCTGGTCCGTCCCCACTCCAGCCCGGCGCTCCTCGATCCCGGCTGGGAGCAGAAGACCGGCGGCCATCCGCTGCCCGACCGGCAGAGCCTGGCCGCGGGAGAGCGCCTCCGCGACTGGCTGGAGGGGATCGCCCCGGAGCAGTCGCTGCTCGCCCTGATCTCCGGCGGCGCCTCCGCCTGCCTGGAGCTGCCGGCTCCGGGGCTCGGCCTGCCCGACCTCGCCGAGGTCCAGCGGGTCCTCCTCGCCTCCGGGCTCCCCATCGGCGCCATCAACGCGGTGCGCAAGCACCTGTCCTCCCTCAAGGGGGGCGGCGCGCTCCACTCCACCCGCGGCCGGGTGCTGGCCCTGCTCCTCTCCGACGTGCCGGGGGACGATCCCGCGACGCTCGCCTCCGGCCTGTTCGCCTCCGATCCGAGCACGTTCGCCGGCGCTCTGGCGACGATCAGCCTGGCGGGTCCGCGCGCCTCCGAGCTCCCCGCGGCCGTGCGCTCCTGGCTGGAGGCGGGCGCCCGCGGCGAGCTTCCGGAGACCCTCAAGCCCGGGGACCCGGCGCTCGCCCGGGTAGAGAGCGTGGTGATT
>JBJMGZ010000667.1:0-2777 GCA_045807605.1 Thermoanaerobaculia bacterium
CCGGGTCGAGATCTGCAGTGTAGCCTATGGAAATACCGGCTGGCTGTCGCTCGAGCAGCTCTGGACCAGCGGCGGGCACATCACGCAGGCCACAGTGAAGCTCAACGACACCTACTTCAACAATCCTCCCTACAACAGCGCCGCGACCCGGCAGTCGTTCGTGTGCCACGGCGTCGGCCGTTCGCTCGGCCTGGGAAATCAGGCCTCCGGCTCCGGGTCGTGCATGGGCGACCTGTCGGCGCAGCACCCCAACGCGCATGATTACGAGGAACTGGAGGCTATGTACGCGCACCTCGACCTTGCCAGCTCCGCCGCGCTCGGCAGCCGGATGCCGCAGGCGATGGTCGACCTCGACCTCAGCCGGCCGATGGACTGGGGCAGGCTGGTGAAGTCCCTGGACGACGGCCGCGTCACGGTCTACCGGCTCGATTTCGGCGGCGGCAACAGGGTGTACACGATCGTCACCTGGGCGGAGTAGCAGACGTCGAGCAGGGCGAGGAGCACGTTGATGTCGAGAAGCGCCCGCATCAACCGAGGTCTTCCTCCCGAAGCTTGTCAATCAGCTCGTTGGAAACCGGTCCCCCGCGGGGGGGCAGTGGGTCGAAGCCATAGAAGCTCTTCATTTCCTTGGCCTCGGAACCCTCCCGATACCGGTGAGTCAGCGCCTCCCGGGCAAGCTCGGACAGGAGATCTCCGGCACTGCGCTTCTGTCGTCGCGCCCTTTCCTTGACTGCCATCAGGACATCGTCGGCGATGTCGAGCGTGGTGCGCATGCATCAGATGCTAACACAGCCGATCGTGCCAGCGAGCAGGGGCGGCGCGGGGCAGGTATAAACTCCCCGCATGCCACGCAAGCGCAACCTCCTCCCCCTGGCCGGTTTCCTGCTCTGCTTGCTCGCCTTCCTGAGCTTTTTCCTGTTTTTCTCCCGGTTCCCGGCGACCCGGGACGTCGCCTGGGCCAACTGGCTGCTCTTCGCCGCCGGGCTCGGGGTGGTGGCGGTGGGAATCGCCCGCGCCTTCCGGCAGCCGGAGCGCTACCGCGGACGGATCCTGGGCCCGATCCTCGGGGTGCTGAGCGTGGCGGTCCTCGGGTTGTTTCTCTATGGCACCCAGGTCTTTTCGCGGCAGCTCCCGCCTTCCGCGGGCGCTCCGAAGGTGGGGGAGAAGGCTCCGGACTTCACGCTTCCGGATTCGCAGGGGAAGCCCGTGCGGCTCTCCAGCCTCCTCGAACAGCCGGGCAGGGGATGGGTGGTCCTCATCTTCTACCGCGGCTACTGGTGACCGTCCTGCAACTCCGAGTTACGGAGTTTCCAGGAACGGCTCCCCGAATTCGAGGCTCGCGGCATCCGGATCGTCGCGATCAGCGTCGATCCGCCCGCGACCACGCGCGAGCACCTCGCGAAGACCGGCTGGACGTACACCTTCCTGAGCGATCCGAAGGCCGAGGACATCCGCCGCTATGACCTTCTTCATCCGGATGCGGGACAGACGGGGGACATCTCCCGGCCGGCGGAGTTCCTGATCGACCCGAGCGGCACCGTCCGCTGGCGGAACCTGACGGAGGACTACTGGGTGCGCGCCCGGCCGGAGACGGTGCTCGGGACCTTCGACGAGCTGAAGATCAGCCCTCCCGGTGCTCCAGCACGTAGTACCAGGTAGAGACCGGCGTGCTGTGCCGGGTCAGGCGGAAGGCAAGGCCTAGGCGTGGCGATCTCATCCAACCCTCAGTATCGGCGGCATTGGACTCGACGGGCACGTAGGTGCCGTTGTCCAGGGCGTGGATCTGGAACCGGATCTCCCGTCCCCGGGTGTCGGCGATCCACAGCTCGGGCACGCCGGCGCCGGCATAGAGAGGGGGGAGCTTCTTCGTGTCCTTGCGCTGCGAGCTGTCGCTGACCACCTCGACCACCAGGTCCGGAGCGCCTTCCATTTCGACATAACGGCCCGGCTCCCCGGAGGCAGCCGGCACGTAGCGGACGCGTCCCTCCTGGAGCGACTTCCAGAGGACGACGACCACATCCGGCTCGGCCGACAGGGGGGCAAAGCGCGAGACCACTCGCGTCCGGTCGGAGAAAACCTCCCCGAGACGGCCAGCCACCAAGCCGTGAAGCGTGTGGGTGATCGCGACCTTGACGATGCCGTGGGTATGGAGGTCCTCCGGGCTCATGTCCACCTCGATGTCGCCATCCAGGAAGTCGATGCGCCCGGTCTCGGGGAACTCCGGGGAATGGACCCACCGGCGGAAGCCCTCGAAGGTGAGGGCGTGCAGGGGGATCTCGAAGTTCTCCTCGAAGATGATGGCGTGCTCTCGGGCCATGAGGGAATTCTACCTCCACGTGTCGCAACGGGGAAGGGGGCAAGCCTCCAGAGAGGATGGTAGCAGGAGAGCCGCTGAGGGCGGAGGCTCAGGCGTACAGCTCCGCCAGACTGTGCCATCGCACTTCGGGAAGGTCTGCCGCCCCGGCCGGAGCCTCCTGCCTGAGGAAGATCCGCCGCCCGAGGGTCGCGTCCCGGCGGTTGGGATAGGCGCGGACCTTCTCTTCCAGGTCCCGCGCGACCGCCTGGGCCGAGCGCACCGGGCCCCACTTGCACTCTCCGAGGTCGGTCCAGCCATCGTCCCGCACGCCGACCACGTCGATCTGGGCGTCCTTGGACCAGTACTCTCCCACGTCGAAGGCCGCGGTCACGCCCTCGTTCCGGTAGAGCCAGGGGAGGGATTCCCGGCAGAGCCTTTCGAAGCAGCCGCCGAAATAGGCGTCGAGATGGGGCCGGATGCG
>JBJMGZ010000668.1:0-8953 GCA_045807605.1 Thermoanaerobaculia bacterium
CGCCCCGTGGGGCGTCTCCTCCGCTCGACGCCGTTGCGAGACGCCCCACGGGGCGTCTCTACAGTGGGAGGCCAGGCAAGTGGGTATGGGGGGTGAGGGGTTTGACCAACTACGAGCGCATCTACGCCGTCGTGGAGCGGATCCCGGAGGGCCGGGTGGCCACGTACGGCCAGGTGGCGGCGCTGGCGGGGCTGGGGCGGGCGGCGCGGCAGGTGGGCTATGCGCTCCATTCGCTGCCGGACGGCTCGGAGCTCCCCTGGCACCGGGTGATCAACTCGCGCGGCGAGGTGAGCCCGCGCGCCATGCCCGGATGGGACGGGTACCAGCGGCATCTCCTGGAAGAGGAAGGGGTCGTGTTCGACGAGCGCGGGCGGGTGGATCTCGGGCGGTTCCGGTGGGAGCCGCCGCTCCTTCCGACCGGAGAGAAGGGGCCTCGAAGATCAGGATCGAGGAGACGGTCCTAGGCTGACAGCCGCCTGCCGGCCCGGCAACGCTCCGCCGGGTAGGTCTGGCGCTACCTTGCCGCGAGGGTGGGGCCCCACCCTGGAGGGTGGTGTCAGCTTCCGGCGCCCGCGACAAACTGGTTCCCCAGGACTTTCAGAGTCCCTCCACTGGTCCTCTCCAAGGAGACTGCCATGAGCGACCAGGTCCCGAAAGAGCCTTCCACGGTGACGTTCCTGCCGACCCTGTACTGCTCGCGCCGGTGCGTCTACTGCAACGTCAGGACATCGCCCCAGCCGGAGGACGACGCGATCCCGCTCAAGCGGCTGGAGAAGGTGTTCGGGGAGCTGCGCGGGCTCGGCGTGGAGGTGGTCCGGATGTCGGGCGGCGATCCCTTCGCGCGCAAGGACCTCTTCGACGTGATCGAGATCGCGATCGAGGAGGACCTGCTCCCCGACCTGCCCGCGAAGCTGGGCCTGTCCTATTACGAGGTGCTGCGCCTGCAGAACCTCGGCGTGCGCTCGGTGCAGGTGGACCTCGATTCCGCGGACCCCACGATCGCCGACCGCATGGCCGGGCTCAAGGGGTATCACGCGCGGGTGTTCCGCGTCCTCGACAGCCTGCGCCGTACGGGGCTGAGCGTCCGGGTGAGGACGGTGCTGACGCCGCTCAACGCGCCGACCGCCGGACGGCTGCTCGACTTCCTGGCCACGCTGGGCAACGTCGCGAGCGTGACGCTCAGCGCCTGCGACGGTTCCCGGATCTGCCCCCGGGAGGACCTCGCCCTCAGCCGGTCCGACCGCGAGATGGCGACGGCGCAGGTCCGCGACCGGGTGTCGCTCTATCCCCAGATGAAGATCGTGCTGGACCTGTCGGCAGCTCCCGATCTGCCGCCGGCGATGGAGGACATCCGGGAGGACGAGAAGCGCTTCGTCATCCTGCCCGACGGCCGGGTGACGGTCTGCGAGGAGCACTACGACAACCCGGCCTTCCTGATCGGGGACCTCCGCCGCCCGTCGGCGGGGGGGGTGTGGGCGGGGGGCGCGGGGTGCTGTTGTTGGGGAGGGGTTTACCCCCTCCCGGGCGGGGGCAAGCCACGCCCCTACTTCTGAGCCTGCTTGCCCTGCAGGTGGAACCGCCGGTACCAGGTCTTGCCGGTGGCGGGCTCGACCGCCACGATCCCCCAGACGAAGGTGGCCTTCTCGGGCACTTCGACGTCGACGTTGCGGGGGGTGCCGTCCACGCGGGCGCCCTCCTTTTCGAAGCGCAGGACGTTCGGGGAGCCGGCCTGGCGGGTGGGCTCGAGCACGACGTTGTAGAGGTCGATCTTGCGGCCGGCGAGCTCCTGCGGCCAGCCCACTTCGTAGCGCAGCATCGTCTTGCCCTCGGTCGAGCGGCCGAGCACGTTGCCGGGGAGGTTGTGGAGGTCCAGCCGCACCGGGCTGCGGGCGCGCGTCGCCTCGGCGTCGCCTTCGACGAGGTCGACGATGAGCAGCCGCCGGGCGTCGTCGGAGAGGCCGCGCCAGGTCTCGCGCGTCTTGATCGTGCCGGCCGACCAGGTGGTCACGCCGGGCCTCTTGACCAGGATCTCGATCTTCGAACGGGCGGGCCGCACGCCCGCAGCTCCCGGGGAATCGCCCAGGTAGAAGCCCGCCTCGTAGTAGGCCCCGGTGGCGCTCGCGGCGCGCTCGTTCGTCACCGCCGGATCGACGTCGCCCAGGTAGAGGCCGCCGCTCATCCGCGCCATGTGCTGCATGGAGGAGCCGATCCCGCCGCCGGCGCCGCGCAACTTGTCGTCCAGGTTGACGAAGAGGCTCATCGTGCCGGTCTCGGCGATCTCCTGGAGCGGCTTCTCGTAGAGGGTGTGCAGGCCGCGGTACTGGTAGTTCGTGACCAGGTTTCCCCACGCGCTGCCGGAGAACTGCAGGCCGGTGTTGCTGCCGTCCCAGTAGAGCTTGCGGTCGATCCCCTGGGAGAGGAAGACGAACAGCTTGGGCTCGTTGATGCGCTGGAACTGCTCGGCGAGCACCTGCATCGATTCGGCCAGGCCCTTGGCCGTGCTCCAGAGCTGTTCCTGGGAGTTCGTGCGCACGGCGTTGTTGATCGCGGAGTTCTGGCCCCGGGGGACGCCGTTCCTGCCGGTGCCGCGGTCGATCAGCGGCAGGTTGCCATAGTCGGCATAAGCGTCGACGAGGCCGGCCTCGGGCTTGAGCTTGCGGAGGCCGGCGAGGAGCTCGGCCTTCCCTTTCTCGTTCGCCGGCAGCGGACCCAGGCGCTGCTGGAGGCCGGACTTGAAGTCGTGGGTCACCAGGTAGAGGAGGTCCTCCGCGGGCGACTCGCGGACCATCTTCTCGGCGAACTTGCGTCCGCTGTCGAAGCCGCGCACGCTGGAGAAGGCCAGGTCGAAGAAGAGGACCACGTGCCGGCGCGCCGGCTTCTGCGCCCTGGCGGGGACCGGCGCCGCGGCCGGCGCCTGCGGGCTGCCCGCGTTGGCGATCGCCGTGGCCCCGCCGGTCTTCGGGAAGGCGTCGAAGGTGTCGAGGGCCACGGGCTTGCCGTCGATCCGGAGCTCGACCTCGTCCTGCTTCAGGTCGAGCACCGGCCTGCCCTGCTCGTCCACGGCATAGAACGGGACGATCTTGATCTCGACGTCGACCGTATCGCCGACACTGCCGATACTGCCGGCGCTCTTCCCGGGCTCGGGCGCAGGTGCCTGGGCCGCGGCAGAGAGGGAAAACGTGAGGCCGGCCAGGGCCAGGAAGCGGGTGAGGCGCAATGAGCTCATGGCTAATCTCCTCCAATTTGAATGGATGCCCTTCAAGATAGCAAGGGCCGTTCCGGGCCGAACCACCCGTTGGAACGGGCGCCATGACCTCGCGGGAGAGCGGGAGCGTCACCGGAAAGAGACAGTCCTTTCCGTGTTGCCTCCAACCCCTCGCCCCCGGTATCATTCACCCATGAACTACCCCTCGCCCGCGCCGCTGGCCTTCCTCCTGATGGGAGCGGTGCACCAGTTGGAGGCCCACCTGGAGAGCGCGCTCGGCGGGATCGGCTTGTCGCTCGCCAAGTTCCGGGCGCTGTCCCACCTGGTGGAGGCGAAGGAGCCGGTGCCGCTGAGCTGCCTGGCGGAGCGGTGCAGCTGCGTGCGCTCCAACATGACGCAGCTCGTGGACCGGCTGGAGGCGGAGAGGCTGGTGGAGCGGGTGAGCGATCCGAACGACCGCCGGAGCGTGCTCGCCGCCCTCACTCCCGAGGGCCGGGCGCGCCACGACGACGGCGCGCGGGTGCTGGCCGAGGCAGAGCGCGAGCTCTTCGCATCGATTCCGGAGGCGGACCGCGAGTCGCTGGCGCGCCTCGTCCAGCGGTTGATCCCATCCCCCCTCTCCTCACCGGCCTTCGGCCGGGCTTTCCCCGCCTGCGCGGGGGAGAGGGGGTCTCCCTCTCCCGCGAAGCGGGGGAGGGCAGGGGAGGGGGCTCTCTAATACAGCTCCAGGCCCGCCGCCTGCATCGTCACCAGCGTGCCGGCCTCTCCCATCGCGATCCGCTCCACGTCGGCGAGGGCGCCGATCGCGGCGGTCCTGCCGGTGCGCGTCACGAACTCGATGGCGGCTTCGACCTTGGGTCCCATGGAGCCCGCGGCGAAGCCGTGCCTTCCGATCTCGTCGGGATGGGCGCGGCGGATCGCGCGCCGGGTGGGCCTGCCCCAGTCGAGGTAGATGGCGTCGGCATCGGTCGCCATGATGAACAGGTCGGCCTCCAGCTCGCGGGCGAGGAGGGCGCCGGCGCGGTCCTTGTCCACCACGGCCTCGGCGCCGTGGAGCTTGCGGTTCGGACCGTAGACCGTGGGGATGCCGCCGCCGCCGGCGCAGATGACGATGCAGCCCTTCTCCAGGAGCCACTTGACCGGCCGGATCTGGAAGATCCGCTTGGGCAGGGGAGAGGGGACCACGCGCCGGAACCGGTCGCCGTCCTGCGCCATGGTCCAGCCCTTCTCCTCCTGGAGCCGCCGCGCCTCCTCCTCGGTGTAGAGCGGGCCGATCGGCTTGGTGGGGTTCTGGAAGGCGGGATCGTCCGGATCCACCTCGACCATGGAGAGGATGGTGGCGAACGGCTGCTCGAACGGCAGGATGTTGCCGAGCTCCTGCTCGATCATGTAGCCGATCATGCCCTCGGTCTGGGCGCCGAGCACGTCGAGCGGGTAGGCCTCGACCTGGTGGTACGCGGCCCCCTGCAGGGCGAGGAGACCGACCTGGGGGCCGTTGCCGTGAGAGATGACGAGCTGATGCCCGCGGGCGAGCGGGGCGAGGGCCTCGGCCGCGATTTTGACGTTTCTCCTCTGGTTCTCGGCGCTCAGGGCCTCGCCGCGCCGCAGCAGGGCATTGCCGCCCAGGGCTACCAGGATTCGCATCCCGGCAGTCTATCTAGAACGCGCCGGTATCCGCCACGCTGGCGAAGCGCCCGCTCGGGTTGCGGTACTCCTTCACCTCGCCGGTCAGCGAGTCGGTCACGGTGAGCGTGTACTCCACGTTCGACAGGGCGCCGTAGAAGACCCAGAACCTGCCGGTCACGGGCCGGCCGTCCAGCACCTTGAGCAGCACCTCCACGTTGGCCGGATCGAAGAACCAGAAGTAGCCCGCATCGCCGGTGAGCGGCACGGCCGTCCCCTTGCCGGTCTTGCCCGCGAAGTCCTTCCACGAGGCCTCGACCCCGAAGCGCCCGCCGTTCAGGCAGAGCCGCTGCGCGCCCGGCATGCAGGGCGCGGGCGCCGCCGCGGTCCAGCCGCGCACGAGCGCCGGCGGCGAGGCGGGAGCGGTCTGCGAGGCACTCTGGGAGGCGGTGGCCCCGGCCGGGCCGAAGCCCGTGGTGTCCCCGGCGCTCGCGAGCTGCCCCATGGGATTGAGGTAGCGCACGGCCGCGCCGGTCTGCGTGTCGGTGACCGTGAGCGTGTACTCGACGCTCGAGAGCGCGCCGTAGAACACCCAGAAGTGGTCGTTGAGCCCCCGGCCGTCGAGGACCTTGAGGATGACCTCGGCATTGGCCGGATCGAAGAACCAGAAGTAGCCGGTGTCGCCGGTCAAGGGGACCGCGGTGCCGGCGCCGGTGTTGCGCTGGAAGTCGCGCCACGCGGCCTCCACCCGGAAGCGCCCGCCCTGCAGGCAGAGGATGCGCGCGGAGGGCTGGCAGGGGCCGCCGGCGAGCGGCAGCGTCCAGAGCTCGCGGCCGGCGAGCCCGTCGTCGGCCGTGAAGTAGAGCCGTCCCTCGGCCGCAGTCAGCCACTCGGGCCGCGACGACTCCGGACCCGGCGCGATGTCCTGCACCAAGCGGGTGCCGGCCGCGGTGCCGTCGCTCTGCCAGAGCTCGTAGCCGTGGACGTTGTCGCGGGCGGAGAAGAAGACCTTGCCGGCCGCGGCGGTGAGCTCGGCGATTTCCGAGGAGAACGAGCCGGGAGCGACGTCCTTGACCAGGCGGGTGCCGTCCGCGGTGCCGTCCGTGGCCCAGAGCTCGATGCCGTGCTCGCCGTCGTCGACGCTGAACAGCACCAGGCCGGCCGCGGAGACGATCTCGAGCGTCCGGCTGTACGGGCGCAGCCCGAAGGTGCCGAGGCGGGTGACCGTGCCGCCGTCCACCCGCCAGAGACCGGAGATCCCGGAGGGGTAGTCGTAGTCCTCGCCGAGCACGTAGAGCGAGCCCTGGTGCTCGATCATCCCGTCCGCGAGGCGCACCGGCCCGGCCGCCAGCGGGACCCGGACCGTGCCCGCGGCCGTGCCGTCCGTGCGCCAGAGACGGGTCTCGCTGTCGGAGCCGAAGGATTCGAGGAACCAGTCGTACGCGCCGGCATGGACGAACGAGGGGAGGAAGAACCCATAGTCCTGGGAGACGGCGATCTCCCGGCTGCCGGCGGCGGTGCCGTCGCTCGTCCACAGGCGCTGGCTCGACTCCTCCTCGTCGTAGAGCCCGAGGTAGAGCCGGGCTCCGGCGGCAGCCACGAGGCTCAGGATCGATCCCGCGGGCAGCGTCTGCACGGACACCGTGCCCGCGGCCGTGCCGTCGGTCTTCCAGAGCTCGGAGGCGCCGTCGCGGCGCACGGCGAAGTAGAGGAGGCTTCCGAGAGCGGCGGCGGCCTGGGTTTCGTAGTAGGAATCGTCCGAGACCTCGGCGATCCGCACCGCGCCCTCGTCCGTGGCGCGCCAGAGCTCGTTGTACCGGAAGAAGTAGGTGATGCCGCCGGCGGCGACGGGATTCTCCATGGCGTCGACGTCGCGGGTGAGGCGGCGGGTGGTCTCGGCCGTGCCGGCGCTCTCCCAGAGGCCGTGCTCGTCGCCGTCTTCGATCGCGAAGTGGACCTTGCCGCCCTGCGCGAAGAGCCGCCCGATCTCCGAGCCCGCGCCCAGGCCGGAGCCGAAGGTCAGGGACGAGACCTCGCCGTCCTCCAGGAGCACCAGCCGGCCGCCGGTATCGTCGCCCAGCTTCACGTAGGTCCTGCCGCCCACCTCGGCCACCGCCGGCTCGAGGAGCTCGTACCACTCCAGCGGCCGGGTGGTGATCTGGCGGGTGCCCGCGACCGTGCCGTCGGTCTTCCAGAGATGGTTGCGGGTGGTGAGCCAGAGCTCCGGGGAGGCCGGGAACGAGGCGGGGAAGCCCACGCCGGAGTCGCAGGGACCCGGGCAGAGGTCCAGGAAGAGCTTCGTGCCCTTGGCCGTACCGTCCGTCGTCCACAGCTCGATGCCGTGCGCCGCGTCGACCGCGGGGAAGAGGACCGTGTTTCCGGCCCGGGCCGTGCGGTAGGGCGGCGGCGGGCTGGTGCTCGGGTTGCACTCCCGCGGACAGGGCTTCAGGAGGAGGGTCGTGGACTCCGGCCGCCCGTCCGTGGACCAGAGTTGCAGGTCGTCGGAGAGCCCGTCCGTGGCCGCGAACACCACCCGCCCGCCGGCCGTCTCCTGGAGCGTCCGTTCCAGGGGGTGATCCGGGAAGGGGAAGTAGAAGCCGAAGTCGGTGATCCGCTTCGTGCCCTGGGGCGTGCCGTCGCTGGTCCACAGCTCGTGGCCGTGCTGAATGTCGTCCGCCACGAAGTAGAGCCGGCGGGAGGTGGCGGTGAAATTTGTGGTGAGGCCGAACGGATCGCCGTTGGCAAACTTCGTGAGCGCCCGCGTGCCGGCCGCGGTGCCGTCCGTGCTCCAGAGCTCCTGGCCGTCGCTCTCGGCCACGATCAGGAAGAGCCGGCCCTGGACCGCGGCGAGGAATTTCGCGAAGCGCAGGTCGAGGACGCGCACCGGCGTCTCGCTGCCGGGCTCGATGCGCCAGAGCGTCTCGTCGGTCGCGGCGAGCACGCGGTCGTTGACGACGGCCACCTGGCGCACCAGCTCGTCGAGGACCCGGCGCGTGCCGGCCACGGTGCCGTCGCTCCGCCAGAGGC
The DNA here is from genome assembly GCA_045807605.1 of Thermoanaerobaculia bacterium. GTDB lineage: Bacteria > Acidobacteriota > Thermoanaerobaculia > Multivoradales > UBA5704 > DATMER01. The sequence continues at coordinate 7,856 of JBJMGZ010000668.1, forward strand.
CGCAGCCCGGGTAGGGGCAGCGCTGGAGGTAGAGCACCTCCCCGCGCAGCGCCCAGGGCTCCGCGCCGTAGCTGACCACGACCTCGTCCAGGAGCGGGAACGTGCCTGCCCGCGTGCCGTCCGTGCGCCAGAGCGCATCGTCGAGCAACCAGAACGACAGGCTGTGCGTCGTGCCGGCGAGCTGGGTGTTCGAGCCGCACTCTCCGGGGCAGAGATCCTCCAGGATCTCGGTGCCGCCGGGGGTGCCGTCGCTCGTCCAGAGCTCGCCGCCGTGAAGCTCGTCGTCCGCGCCGAAGACCAGCCGGTCCCCGGCGGCCGAGAGGCGATACGGGTTGGGGGCGGAGCTGTCGTACGACGGGCTCTGCGGGGTGATGTCGCGCACCAGCGAGGCGACCTGGGCCGCGGCCGGCGCGGCGATCAGCAGAGCGGCGAGAGCGAGCTTCGAAAAGGTTTTCATGGTCAGAAGGCTCCCGTGTCGCCGACGCTGGCGAACCGTCCGCTCGGGTTCCGGTACTCCCTGACCGAGCCGGTCTGCGTGTCCGTGACCGTGATCGTGTACTCGACGTTCGAAAGGGCGCCGTAGAACACCCAGAACTTGCCGTTGAGCCCCCGGCCGTCGAGCACCTTGATGGCCAGCTCGACGTTGGCCGCGTCGAAGAACCAGAAGTAGCCGGTGTCGGCGGTGAAGGGGATCGCCGTGCCCTGGCCGGTCTGGTTCTGGAAGTCCTTCCAGGCGACCTCGACCGCGAAGCGCCCGCCATTGAGGCAGAGCCGCCGCGGGCCGGGCACGCAGGGGCTGACTGCCGCGGCCGAGCTCCAGCCGCGGACCAGGGCCGGGGGCGAGGGCGCCGCCGTGAAGAGGTCCGGCACCACCGACTGGGCGCCGCGCGGGCCGAAGCCCTCGGTGTCGCCGGCGCTGGCGAGCTGGCCGGCCGGATTGGAGTAGCGCCGCGCGAGGCCGGTCTGCGTGTCGGTCACGGTCAGCGTGTACTCGACGCTCGACAGCGCGCCGTAGAACACCCAGAAGTGGTCGTTCAGCCCGCGGCCGTCGAGCACCTTGAGGAGGACCTCGACGTTGGACGGCGAGAAGAACCAGAA
>JBJMGZ010000669.1:0-3697 GCA_045807605.1 Thermoanaerobaculia bacterium
GAAAAGGCGCGGGTCGCCGCTACCCTGGCTGCTGCGGTCGAGGGCACGAGCGAGGTCGGCATCCGCCTCCGCGAGATCGCCTACGACGCGGCGGGCATTTCCCTGGTCCGCCCAGGCTCGCGCCTGCAGGTCGGCGAGGGCTCGGGAATCCCGGAAGCCGGGTGCGATCCGCCCGGCGAGACTCACTGCCAGGGAGGCAGTCGTCAGCATTCCGTCCGGGTCGCTGAATCGCAACTCGCTGCTTTTAGCGAGAGCGGCCTCACAACGCTCCCAATCGCGCATCGCCCGCGCTTCGGCATCGGGCGCCATCGGCGCGGGCACCTCACGCAGGACCGGGTCCTCCCGATCGCGCTCGGATTCACGCCGCTCCCGCTTCAATGCCGAAGCGTAGCGGCGCGCGGCGGCAAAAGCGCGAAAGAGTGGGAAGTCATATTCCGAGCCGACTTCGACAGGGGTGTCGGGGACGAGTGCCGGCTGGAGGATCATGGTGCCGAGGGGCTTCATCTCCCTGCGGCAGATTTCGCAGCCCCTGAGGAGGTGACCCACGACTCTCGCGCAGTCGCGAGGCGGAAGGTGACCCAAGAGGAATTGCTCCAACTCAACCGGCCGAGGGTGGTGGATGCGGTCTTCGGCCATCATCCCTCCCAAAGAAAAAAATGACCCTCCAATTATCTCACAGTTTGCACCGGAAGGACGCAAGGATCCCTGGGGCGACTGCAGGCCGCCCTGCGAAAGGGGGAGGTCAACGGCGCGCTGGCGCGCTTACCGGCCGCCGCCCGGGACGCCGTTCGGGTCGATCAGGATGCCCGTGTTGGCGACCGCGGGAGTGAGGTCCCCTCCGCCGGAGATCGGCCATAGGCTTCCGACCCAGTGCCAGATCCAGGACATGAAGCCGGGCTCCCGAGCCGGGACTCGTTCGTCCCGCCCGGTGGCCGCTGCCGGGAGAGCCATGCCGAGGCTGACGATCAGGACGAGGACGAGGGTGAGACCACGATACGAATTGCGGGACATGGCAATCCTCCTCTCCGAGGGTAAGCCGGAGCCCCCATGGCCCCGGGTCCGCGGAAGTGCTCAGTCTTCAGTAGTTCTCCGGCTGCGCGATCGAAAAGCTCTGGAGCGGCCTGCAGGGAGCACGACTGCAAATGAAAACAAATTACCCATAGAAAGAATAGCATGGCCGTTCCCCCTAACCTCGGAAGTGCGCCGCGAGGGCAACAGCGGGTCACCCTATTCTTCAAAAGTGGAGCCGGAGCCGGTCCCATCGCTTGACGCCGGACCGGCGGGGGTATAGAAGAGTGGGCACGTAGTTCTGAAATCGTAGGCGGTTCATCGACCGGAGGGCCTCGTGAGGATGCCCCGTCTCACCGTCCGCGCTGCTCAGCTCGCCGCAACGGCGCTGGCTTTTGAGCTGGCCAGCCGCGCGTCGGCCGCCTTCAGCCTGCCGCACGGGCTGTCGTTCTTCTTCCCGCCCGCGGGCATCTCGCTCGCGGCCGGCGCGGCCTTCGGCCCCTGGGGAGTGGCGGGCGTGGTGCTGGGCGTGATCGCCTTCCCCTGGGGAGCGGCGGACAGCATCCCCGCCCTGCTGCTCTTCGCTCTCGCCAACGGCCTGAGCGCCGCCATCCCTGCCTGGGTCCTGCGCCGTCACGTCGCCAGCATCGGCGGGACGGGCCGCCGCCTGCGCCGGGTCTTCGACTACGGCGGGCTGCTCAACAACCTGGCCTCGGCCGCGGTGGGCACCTTTGCCCTGGTCTGGCTCGGACGGCTGCCGGGGCAGCTCCGGCCGGCGGCGAACGACTTCTTCCTCTGGTGGACGAGCGACCTCGCGGCGGCCATGGTGCTGGGACTGCCCCTGCTCCTCGCCCTGCGCCCGGAGGTGCTGCTGACCGGCCCCGACCGGGAGATGCTGCGCGACTGGCTGCGCGGCGTGCGGCAGCCGCTCTGGTGCGCCTTCCTGGTGGCGCTCGCGGCGCTCGCGATCCTGATCACGGACCGGCTGAGCCTCGGCTTCCCGCACTGGCTCGCCATTCCGCTGGTGATCCCGATCGGTTTTGCGGCGATGGAGGGCGGGGCCGGGCCGGCGATCCTCGTGAGCTCGTTCGCCTGCGCCTCCTACCTGGCCGTGCTGATCTCCGGCGCGGACGGGGAGCCCGACGTCGTGGCCCGAGCGCTGGCGCCCGCCTATACCACGGTCGGCATCCTCACCCTCTTCGCTCTCTGCGGCGGCTGGCTCGGCGGGCGCAACCGCCGGCTGCTCGACCGGGTGCGCGCCCACGAGGCCCAGCTCGAGCGCGACTTCGACCGCACCGTAGCCTCGCTCGCCGCGGCCATCGAGGCCAAGGACCCGACGACCGAGGGGCACGTGCAGCGCGTCGCCCACCTCGCCGTTCTGGTCGGGCGCGAGCTCGGCTACGACGAGCGCCGGCTCCGCCTCCTGCGCTACGGCGCCATGCTCCACGACGTGGGCAAGATCGGCGTGCCCGAGGCCATCCTCAACAAGCCCGGCGGGCTCACCGCGGACGAGAAGGAGATGATGGAGCAGCACGTGGAGATCGGCCTGCGGATCATCCGCGACGTCGAGGTCCTGCGCGAGGTCGATCCGCTGATCCGCTACCACCAGGAGCGCTGGGACGGCGCCCGCGCCGGGGTCAAGTACCCCGGCTACTTCGGCCTGCGCGGCGAGGAGATCCCCGAGGGGGCGCGCATCCTGTCGGTGGTGGACGCCTTCGACGCCATCACCCACGACCGGCCCTACCGCGCCGGCAATACGGTCGAAGCGGCGCTGGAGGAGCTGCGCAGAGAGGCCGGACGGCAGTTCGATCCGCGGCTGGTGGACGTGCTCACCGACGTGCTGCGGGAGGGGGAGTGGCTTCTTTCAGAGCCCTTCGCCCAGACCCCGCTCGCCCTGCGCGCCGGTTAACCCGTGAACTTGTAGCCGAGCCGGTGCACCGTCACGATGTGCCTGGGGTCCGCCGGGTCATCCTCGACTTTCTTCCTGAGCTTCGCGATGTGCATGTCCACGGTGCGGGTGAAGGGAATGGCGTTGTAATCCCAGACCTCGTCCAGGAGCTTCTCCCGGGTCACGATCTCGCCGCGGTGGCGGATGAAGAACGCCATGAGCTGGAACTCCCGCGGCGAGAGCTCGACGGGGGAGCCGCCCTTCTTCGCCTCGTGGCGCTTGAAGTCGAGGATCACGTCGCCGAAGCGGTAGGACTCGGGCGCCGCGGCCTGCGCCGGGGTGGCGCGCCGCAGCACGGCCTCGGCCCGCGCCAGCAGCTCCATGAACCCGAACGGCTTGGTGATGTAGTCGTCCGCGCCGGTCTTCAAGCCCAGGACCTTGTCGATCTCCTGGCCGCGGGCGGTCAGCATGATGATCGGCACGTTGTTGCCGCCGTCGCGAAGCTGGCGGCAGACGTCCAGGCCGGTCATCCTGGGCAGCATGACGTCGAGGAGGATCAGGTCGGGCGCGGCGTCGCTCGCCAGCTTGAGCCCGGCCTCGCCGTCCGTCGCGACCGCCACTTCGTATCCCTCGTAGGAGAAGCCGTCGCGCAGCGCGACCGACATCGCCTCGTCGTCTTCGACGATCAGCACTTTTCTCATGTCATGCCTCGGAGGGCCGCTCGCGGCGGGGCTCGGGGGCGGCCGTCATGTCCCACGACCCGGCGGGCTCGATCGGCAGGAGGATGGAGAACGTGCTCCC
>JBJMGZ010000670.1:0-7004 GCA_045807605.1 Thermoanaerobaculia bacterium
GGGGCTTGTCCCCTCCCGGGCGGGGGAAGCTCGCGTTTCGAATTCTTTTGCCGTCGGGATCTCCACCCACCCGGGAGGGGGCAAGCCCCTCCCCTACATCAGAAAGAGCTCGGCATGCGTCCTCCCCTCTCCCGGTCGGGAGGGAGTGCGATGGGAGAGGGGTCGGGGGTGAGGGCCTCCGTGGTAGGATCGTTCGGTCCTACCACGAAAGAGGTCGCACGCTATGGAAATCCTCTCCCTGGTCCCTGTCGTCGCCACGGTCCTTCTGGTCGCGTTCGTCTTCGGCTACATACTCATCCGGTTGTTCTGGAAGAAGGCCGGGCCGGACGAGGCCCTCATCGTCTTCGGCCACCGCAAGTTCCTGGGCGAGAAGGTCCGGGATGAGAAGGGGAACGTCGAGGGATTCCGCATCATCCGCGGCGGCGGCACGATCGTCTGGCCCGCCTGGGAGAACTACAAGGTCCTCTCCCTGCGCATGATGACGCTCGACATCGACCTGGTGCACGTCTACACCTCCCAGGGCATCCCGATCAACGTCAAGGCGGTCGCCCAGGTGAAGATCCGGGGCGACGTCAACTACATCCGGAGCGCCGCCGAGGGCTTCCTCGGCGTGGCGGTCGACGATGTGAAGGCGACGATCAAGGAGACCGTCGCGGGCCACCTGCGCGGCATCATCGGCACCCTCACCCTCGAGGAGCTCTACAAGGACCAGAAGCGCTTCCAGGAGCGCGTCCGCGAGGAGGCCCACTTCGACCTCGAGGGCATGGGCTTCGAGTTCAAGTCCTTCGTGTTCCAGGAGATCCAGGACGCCGAGGGCTACCTCAACTCGCTCGGCCAGCCCAAGATCCAGGAGGCTCTCAAGAACGCCCGCATCGCGACCGCCGTCTCCGACCGCGAGGCCAAGGTCGAGGAGGAGTCCGCCCGCCAGCAGAAGGAGCAGAAGCGTTTCGCGGTGGACACCGAGATCGCCGACGCCGAGAAGAGCCTGTCGCTCAAGAAGGCCTCCATCCAGAAGGAGGTCGACGTCGCCCGCGCCCAGGCCCAGAAGGCCGGCGAGATGGAGATGAAGGTCCAGGACATCACGATCGCGGACAAGGAGGTCGAGCGCCGCAAGCTGGAGCTCAACGCCACCATCCGCGAGCAGGCGGACGCCAAGAAGTACGAGGCGGAACGCAACGCCGACGCCGAGCAGTACCGCGTCGAGCGCCAGGCCGCGGCCGAGAGGAAGCGGCGCGAGGAGGGGGCGCAGGCGGTCAAGGCCGAGGGCCTCGCCAAGGCGGAGGCCGAGTCCGTGATGCGCCGCAACATCGGTCTCGCCGAGGCCGAGGCGATCCAGGCCAAGGGCGAGGCCGAGGCGAGCGCCCGCCGGCTGCTGGCCGAAGCGCTCAAGCTCTACAACGAGGCCGGCCTCTCGATCGAGGCGCTCAAGGTGCTGCCCGAGATCGCCGCGGCCGTGTCCGAGCCGCTCTCGCGCGCCGGCATGACCACGATCATCAGCAACGGCGGCAACGGCCACGACGGGACGGGCGCCGCCAAGCTGAGCCAGGACGTGGTGCAGGTGCTCTCGCAGCTCTCGCCGATCATGGAGCAGCTCGCCGGGGTGAACCTGAAGAGCTTCCTCCAGGACATCTCGAAGCTGCCGGGCGCGGTCGTCAAGCAGCAGACGGTCGTCGTCGAGCCGCAGACCGGTCCGCTGGCGCCGAAGGCCTGACGGGGGCCTGAATGGCAGCGCCCCAGACGCCTCCGAACCTTGCGCCTCCGAACCTTCCCGCGGAGCTGATCGCCCAGCTCCGCGAAGCCCGGTCGCCGCTGGCGCGGATCCGCGTCGTGACCCGCGCCTGGCGCCTGCTGCGCAACCTGTCGCGCCAGGACCGCCTCGCCATCGCGGCCCAGATCGGCCTCGAAGGGGCCGACGACCTGGTGGAGGCCATCGCCACCCACCAGGGCACGACCCCGCCGACCGAGCTGATCGGAGCGATCAACAACCTGCAGCAGGTCGATCCGGCCACCCTGAAGTCGCTCGCGATGAAGATGCAGGACCCCCGGCAGCGGGGCCAGGTCGTCGCCCAGGGGCTGAAGGCGGTGGGGTCGGCGCTCGCCGGACCGCCTCCGGCATCCGTGGCGGCTCCGCCGCCGCCGCCCAAGCCCGCTCCTCCGCCGGTGGCGGTCAAGCCGGCGGCTGCCCCGGCGCCCGCTCCGGCTCCGGTTCCCGCTCCGGCCCCGGTCGCCGTCAAGGCTCCGGAGCCTCCGAAGGCGGCTCCGACGCCGATCGCCGCTCCGTCACCTCCGGTCCCGGCCGCCCCGGCTCCGCCGGCCAGACCGCCCGAGCCCGCCGCTCCCGTCCGCTCCCCGCTGGTGGAAGGGCTGGCGGCCGTGCCCGCGCTGACCGCCCGCTTCCGCCTCCTCCGCCGCCGGATCGCCGAGGTCCGCCGTCTCTCCTCCGCCGAGCTGCGGTCGCTCCTCGAAGCGTTCCCGGACGGCTGGGCGCGGCGCCGAGCGCTCGTCGACCTGATCGAGGCCGGCGTGCCGGAGCGCGCCGCCGACGTCCTCTCCCTGATGGATGCGCTGCAATCCCCGGGCGACCGCTTCTGGTGCCTCGGGACCCTGGCGGATTCCCGCGCGCTCTCTCCCGACGAGCGGAGCGCGCTGCTCGAAGCGGTTCCGACCGCGGCCGGCCGTCGCCGGCTGACGCTGCGGCTCGGCGGGATCTGACCCCATGCGGCTCGGGCTCCTCCTGGCTTTTGCGCTCTTCCTGTTCGGCGAGGGCGATCCCCAGCACGTCCGCCTCACCCTCCAGGTCGAGCCCCCCTATGACGTGCCCAGGGGGGAGCCCGTCATGCCCGTGCTCGCCCGGAACCTCGAGGAGCGTCTCAGAGAGCTGACGGTCGAAGCCACGATCGAGACGCAATCGGACCGGATCGTGATCGACATGCCACGGGTCGAGGATCCCGAGCGGGTCCGGCAGATCCTGACCCGGAACGTTTTCCTGGACTTCCGGTTCGTCCGTTTCCCCGAGAGGGGCGGAGGGAGCCCGTCCCCCGAGGCCGTGCTCGAACACTTCGGCGGGCAGTTCCCTTCCGAGCTGGAGCTGCTGCAGGGAAATGTCCCCGAGGGCAGGCAGTACTACGCGGTGGAACGGGCCGCGGTCGCCACTACCCGGGACATCGGGTTTGCCCTCCCGAGCCGGAGCCAGTTCAACCAACCGACCGTCCATGTCGTTTTCAGTCCCGAGGCAGGCGAGGCCTTCGGCCGCGCGACCGAAGCGAACATCGGCTCCGCAATGGCCATCGTCCTCGACGGCGAGGTGATCTCGGCGCCGGTGATCAACCGGATCACCCGCGAGTGCATCATCGAAGGCGGCCTGACCGAGCGGGAGGCGCAGGATCTGGTCGTGCTCCTGAGCGCGAGGCCCCTGCCGGCGAGGCTCCGGGTGGTGGATCAGCAAATTTCCAAAGCCGCGCCCAGCCGGCGCTTCTGGCTCTCGCTCGCCATGATCGCGCTGGCCGTGTTCTTCGTGCTCTTCGTCGCCTTCCTAGTCGTCCTATACCGGCGAGGGGGACGGCCTCGCCCGGCGTAGGGAACCTCGTCTACAATAAGCTTTTCCGTGCTGGCAGTCGGTTCTCCGGGAAGGAGGCTCCTTCTTCGATGCGCGTCCTCAGGCTTCGCCAGAGCCTCACCGCCGGCGGGGGCAGCCTCGTGGCCGTCGACTACGATCCCGGCCAGGGCGCGAGCGGTTCCACCTCCAAGGTGCCGCTCCTCTTCGAGCTTTCCGAGCACGACCGCAGCCGCCTGCGCTTCTACCTGGAGAACTTCCTCACCTGCCCCGATCCCGCGGCGCTCAAGCCCGTGGCCGATCTCCAGGACGACCTGCGCCGCTGGGGCGAGGAGCTGTTCCGCCAGGTCTTCAAGACCGACCGCAAGGCTCTCTGGCATTACGAGGAAGCGGCGCGCGACCTCCACACCCTGCGCATCGAGATCCTGGCCGACCATTCCGGCGCCTGGACGGTCCCCTGGGAGCTGCTCTACGACCCCAACCTCGGCTGGCTGGCGCCGCAGGTCCGCAGCTTCGTGCGGCTGCCCACGACTCAGGCGATCCAGGCGGGCCTGCGCGAGCCCGATTTCCCCTTCCTGCCGGTTCCCGGCGACCCGCTGCGGGTGCTCTACGTCGTGGGCCGGCCCGCGGGCAGCCTGGAGATCCCGTTCCACTCCGAGGCCCGGTCGCTGCTCCAGACCGCCGGCGAGCTGGAGGACCGCCAGCGCAACGACTTCCTACGGCCGCCCACGTTCGAGCGGCTGGCCCGGGTCCTGAGCGAGGCGGTGGAGGCGGGCCGGCCGTACCACGTGCTCCACTTCGACGGCCACGGCGTGTTCACCGACAGCCCGCAGGACTTCTCGGGCGAGCTCGACCCCGGCTTCGTGCAGAAGGGGGACAAGGTGATGCGCCGCCCCTGGACGCGGCGGCGGGGCGGCGCCCGCGGCTACCTGATCTTCGAGGACCTGGAAGGCGCGGAATCCCGGCGGCTCGTCGACGGGGTCCTGATCGGCAACCTGATGGCGCGCACCGGCACTCCGCTCCTCGTGCTCCATGCCTGCCAGTCGGCCACGGCCCGCACCGAGGCCCTGGAACGCATGGCGGCTGACCCCACGGTTCCAGGCCGCTGCCCGGCGTCGGCCACGGGCGAAGCGCCGGACGACCACGATCAGGACCTCGCCCTCCAGGCGCTCGCGGCCGAGGTCATGCGCTCCAGCCCGCGGGCGGCGCTGGCCCTGCCCTGGACGCTGCCGCCGGCCACCGCCACCCGCCTGCTGGGCGGCCTCTACGCCAAGATCGCCGAAGGAGCCCCGGTGGGCGAGGCGGCCGGCGCCCTGCGCATCGAGCTCCTGCGCGGCGTGCGCAAGGAGTCGGTGCTCGGCAACGTGGAGGTCGACGACTGGCTCGTGCCGGTCGTCCATGAGGGAGCGCCGCTGCCGCTCTGCGATCCGGGCCTCGGACGGCGCAAGAGGGCACGCGGGTTTCAGGAGGACCTCCTCCCCGGCCCGGAGCTACCCGCTCTGCCGGCTTGGGGATTCGTGGATCGGCCCGAGGTCCTGTTCACCCTGGACCGCGCTTTCGACGTGCACGGCACGGTCCTCCTCCACGCGTTCGCCGGCGCGGGCAAGACCTCGCTGGCGAGGGAGTTCGCCGTCTGGTACCGCCAGTCGGGCGGGTTGCGCGAGGGAGATACAGCCCATCCGGAGGATCTGGAAGAGTCCGGGATGCTCCTCTGGTCGAGCTTCGAAAGCTACAGCCCCCATGGCTCCGATACTCTGTTCGACGCCTTCGAGGCCGCCTTTGCCGGGCGGCTGATGCGCGAGGGCGTCTGGGCCGCCGCGAGCCGGGAGGAGCGGCGGGAGATCGCCCTGCAGGTGCTGCGCGAGACGCCATCCTTCTGGGTCTGGGACAACGTGGAACAGATCGGGAGCTTCGAGCCGCTCTGGCCGGAGGAGGAGCGCAGCTTCCTGGCGGACCTCCTGCGCGACCTGGCCGGCACCCGGTGCAAGGTCCTCCTGGTGGGCCGCGGGCCCGAGGACGAATGGCTGGGCAGCCTCCCCTGCCGGATCGCGCTGCCGCCGATGCCCATGGAGGAGTGCGGCGACCTGACGATCCGGATCGCGGCCCGGCACGGCCTGGCCCTGCGCGAGCTGATGGTCTTCGCGCCGCTGCTCCGGTTCGCCCAGGGCAATCCCTTGACGCTCACCTTCCTCCTGGGAGAGGCGCTGCGGGAGGGCTGCCGCCGGCGCGAGCAGGTGGAGGCCTTCCTCTCGGCTCTCCGGCTCGAGGAGGGCTCGGAGCTTCTGAGCTCCCTGCGCCAGGGCTATGAGCGGGCCTTCGGAGAGGAAGAGAGGCAGCGCCTGGCGCTGCTCCACCTGTTCCAGGGCTACGTGGACCTGAACGTCCTCTGCTGGATGGGCCACCCCGAGGCGCCCTGGTGCCTGCCGCAGATCCGCAACCTGGGCCGCGGGCCCTGGACCGCGCTGCTCGACCGGGCGGCCCAGGCGGGCCTGCTGACCTCCCGCGGGAGGGACTGCTACGGCGTCCATCCGGCGCTGCCGCTGTTCTTCCGGGGGCTGTTCGAGCGCTTCTGGAAGGGCGCGGACCTGGCCGCGGCGAGAGCCTTCGCCGAGTCGATGGCGGGGCTCGGCAGCTACTGCCACCGCGAGCTCCAGGGGGGCAACCGCGAGGTGATCGCGGGCCTGCTGGCGCAGGAGGCGAACCTGCTCCACGCCCGCGCCCTGGCCCGCGACAACGGCTGGTGGAGCGCGGTCGTGAACGCCATGCAGGGGCTCGAGACGCTCTACCTCCACACCGGCCGTCAGGAAGAGTGGAAGCGCCTGGTGCGCGAGACCGTCCCCGAATTCGTGGATCCCGACACCGAAGAGCCGCTCCCCGGCCGCGAGGAGCTCCGCGACGCGGTGAACGGCTTTCTGACGGAAAAGAAGCGCGGCTAGCCGCCCGCCATCCCCTTCCACATCTGATACCCGATCCACATCAGCCCGGCGTCGGCCAGGGCGTGGCTGAGCCAGGGGCCGGCGAGATGGCCGGTGCGATGGTAGAGCCAGGCCCACAGGAGACCGGCGGCGGTCACCACCAGCGAGACGGCGAAGGTCAGCACTCCGAAGCTGCCGAGGAAGTGGCCGACCACCAGCACGTGATGGGAGGTGAAAGCCAGGGCCGAGACCACGGCCGCCGCCGCGAAGGGGAGGCGGCGCTGGAGGCGTCCGAACACGAACCAGCGCCAGTAGTACTCCTCCAGGAAGGAGTGGATGACGGAATAGAACGCCGCGAGGAGGAAGAACTTGGCGCCCGAGTCGATCCCGAAGGAGGCCACCTTCTCCGCCACCGCGGCCGGGGCCTGGCCGAACGCCGGGCTTGCGGCGAGGATCGGGCGCCAGGAGAGGAGGAGGGCGGCGACCACGGCCAGGCCGGAGATGAGGCTGAAGAGGAGCCCTCTCCCCATCCCTCC
>JBJMGZ010000671.1:0-3557 GCA_045807605.1 Thermoanaerobaculia bacterium
GACCTCACCCCCTGTCCCCCTCTCCCGTCGCACTCCCGCCCGCCCGGGAGAGGGGGGACGTGTCCCAACCTCCGTACCTTCGATCTATCACTGAGACTCGCAGGCGTTCCCCCTCTCCCGGGCGGGGGACAGGGTGGGAGACGGGAGAGGGGGACAGGGGGTGAGGTCCATCCTCGCCAACCTCCTCTGCGAGGACGAGCTGGCGAGAAGAACCCCTTCGCGCGAGACCCTCCAGACCGTCTCTGGCCTGGCGACCCTCCTCCGCGTCTTCGCCCGGGACGGCGACCGCCTCTGGACGCCCGCGCCCGTCGATCCCGAGCGCATTCTCCCTGTCGCGGGTCTTCCGATCCCGGTCAGCGGCCCCGTCGGGCCCGCGGACGAGCTGCTCGCCTGGTGCGAAACATCGCAGGCCGCCGCTCTTCGAAAGCAACCCCGCGCAATCCTTTCCAATCTCCCTCTCCACGAGCTGCTCTGGCATCTCCCCACCGCCGCGCCTTCCGTCGTCGCGAAGGTCCATCACCGCGCCTTTCATCTCCAGGTGGCGGAAGAGCTGGGCTGCGCTCTTCCCGGCGCCCGGATGGTGGATTCCATGGCGGAGCTCGACCACGTCCTCCCCTCCGTCCCTTCCGCCTGGGTAGTCAAGGCGCCGCTGTCCGCTTCAGGACGGTCCCGCTACATCGAAAGGAAGGGGCCGCTCCTCTCCGATCCCAAGTCCCGCCGGACGGTGGAACGGCTGTTCGAGGCGCACGGCCCTCTCCTCTTCGAGCCGTGGATGGAGCGGACGGCGGACTTCGGATGCTCCGCCCTCCTCACCGAGTCCGAGCTGAGGATCGTGGGCTTCCACCGGCAGATCGTGGACGTCAAGGGGCAGTTCGCCGGGATCGAGCTGCCCGTCGAAGCCCCGGAGATGGCAGGGACCGTAGAAGGCGTCGCCAAGGCGCTGCGTCGCGAGGGGTATGTCGGTCCGTTCGGGATCGACGCCTGGGCTTACAAAAATGGTTTCAATCCCCTGGGAGAGATCAACGCGCGGATGACGTTCGGCCTCATCGCGTGGGCGCTGGCGGAGCGGCTCGGGATCGAGCGCCTGCGGCTGCGGTTCGGCGCGGAGCCTCCCGCCGGAGCCATCCCGCTGCTCGCGGGCAGCCCTTCCGCCTGGATAGAAACCTTTTAGACCGCGATCACCTTTCCCGGCATCGCCGGGTTCCAGGGGTTCTTCGCGAGCTGCTCCTGGGTGTAGCGGTAGCCGAGGTCCACGATCTCGTCGAGCGAGTCCACGTCGAACATGTCGTAGATCTCCATGGGAAGGTCGAGGTAGAGCTCCACCTCGCTCTTCGCCTGCTTGGCGTAGATGTCGCTCGCCAGCACCGCGGAGCGATGGAGGATCTGCAGGATGTTCGGGAACGGCCGGGCGCTCTTCCGCCAGCGGTTCAGGAGGAGCTGCCAGGGCGAGGGCGCCTCGCGGTAGCTCGGATCGGCGCGGACGTCCACCGCGGCCGAGACGTCCACGGCGATGATCGGACCCTCCCCGAGATGGCGCATCACGCCGGTCGGCAGGTTGTCCAGCACGCCCCCGTCCACCAGCAGGTCGCCGTTCTCCACCATCGGCGCGACCACCCCGGGGAGCCGGCTGCTCGTCCCCACGGCGCGCTCCAGGTCGCCGCGCCGGTGCACGACCACCTCCGCCCGCGTCAGGTTCGTGGACACGCAGTAATAGCTCAGCCAGAGGTCCTCGATCAGATCGTCCGCGAACATCATGTCGAGCATGCGCTCGGCCTTGCGCGAGGAGATGAGCGAGATCATCGGCAGCGTGTAGAGCTTGTGCGGCTGGTACTTGACCCAGCCCCAGCGGTTGAAGCGGACCATGTGCTTCCAGTCGAAGCCGCGGGCATAGAGGGCGCCGATCAGCGCGCCCATGCTGGTGCCGCCCACCCGGTCGATCGGGACGCCGGCCTCTTCCAGCGCCCGGATCACGCCGATGTGCGCGAAGCCGCGCGCTCCGCCGCCGCCCAGCACCAGCCCCACCGCCTTGCCGTCCAGGAATCGGGCGAGGCGGTCGAAGTCGCTCGCCATCCCCGGCCGGACATGCGTCCGGATGTGATGATGGCGGTCGAAGGAGCGCAGAGCCAGCCACCGCGCCGTGCCGTGCGGCCTTTTCTTCGGATTGTCGTGGAGCAGCACCAGCTCTTCGCGCGACCGGCCCTCGAAGCGCTCCAGCTCGCGGGCCAGGAACCCGAGCGCGGGCTCGGCGGTGGAATCCGCGAGCACCAGGATGCGATCCGCCTGGCGCAGCGAGCGGCGGGTCCAGGCCGTGGGGCCGGGGTCCGCCTCGTAGACGAGGAAGGAGTGATGGGCCTCCTGCCCGTCGATCCAGGCCGCCACCCGGCCGTGCTCCGGGCTGCCATCGGCGCTGCACGCGGAGCCCGGTCCGAACCGCCCGTCGACGTCGCCGGCGGTCAGGTGGAGGGTCGGACCGAGCGCGGAGAGCGCTTCCGCCAACCGGCGGGTGAGATCCGCCAGCGGGATGCTCTCCTGGGCCGCGACCACGGTCACGGCGATGCAGCCCCGGTTCGTCTCGATCCTGGGCGCCGGCGAGATCCAGCCGGCGAGCCGCCGGGTGAACGCGAGCGCGATCCTGGGATGCTCTTCGAGCATCTGGGCGAGCCCCGCCCGGTCGAGGCGGGCGATCACGGTATCCCGCAGGGCGCGCACCGTGGCCGAGCGGGGATTGCCGGTGAGCACCGCCACCTCGCCGACGCTCTCGCCCCGGCCGACATGGCTCAGCAGGACGTCTTCGCCGTTGGGAAGCTCCCGCACGATCGCCAGGCGTCCGCTCGCCACGAGGTAGAGGCGGTCCCCCTCGTCCCCCTGGCGGCAGACCACGTGCCCTCCCGGGACGAGCATCCAGTCGAGATGCGAGACGATCCGGTCGAGATCGGCCTCGCCGAGGTCGCGGAAGAGCGGCACCGAGGCCAGGAAGGCCCGGGCTTCGGCCGGAGCGGGGGCGGGGATGGCGGGCATGTGAGGCTCGGGTAGATCCTACACCGGCTGGTGATCTCGGAGGGGCGCCATGAATGTCGCCCCTACAAGCAAGCTTCCACTCTCGCTTGTAGGGGCGCGATTCATCGCGCCCCTTACCCCCCTTTTTCCAGGATCCCCAGAAGCTCCCGCCCATACTTCGCCACGATCGTCGGCCCGATGCCGGGGACGTTCAGCAGATCCACCTCGCTCCGCGGACGGTCCGCGGCCAGCGCGTTCAAGGCGCGGTCGGTGAGGATGCGGAAGGCGGGCACGCGGCGCTTCTGCGCCTCGGCGCGACGCCAGGCCTTGAGGGCGTCCACCAAGGCGGGGAGAGGCGCGTGATTGATCCCATCCCCCCTCTCCTCGGCCCCGGGCAGGACCTCCTGCACCCGGCCCTTGCGGCGCTCGCGGATCGCCTTGATCGGCGCGAAGACATCCAGCTTCTTCCGCTCCCGCCTCTTGGGCTTCCCGGCCGGGGCGTCCTCCAGGAGTTGGACGAACAGGGCGAGCGCCACGGCATCGGGCGGGGTGCGGATACC
>JBJMGZ010000672.1:0-3682 GCA_045807605.1 Thermoanaerobaculia bacterium
CGGCCGGTGGGTGGAGGAGGAGGACCTCGCGTTCGTCACCAACGAGAGCGATCTCTACGCCCTGGAGGAGGGCCTCGCCCTGGCCGAGAAGACCGGCGGCGAGGTCGTGGCCTTCAGCCTCGGACCCGAGCGGGTCAAGGAGAACCTGCGCAAGGCCCTGGCCGTGGGCGCCGCCCGCGCCGTCCATCTCAACGATCCGGCTTTCGCGGGCGGCGACGCCCTGGCGACCGGCCGCGCCCTGGCTGCCGCGCTCGGCCGCGAAGCGTTCGACCTCGTCCTCACCGGCTCGCAGTCGGACGACGTGCGCTGGGGCGGCACCGGCTCGGTGATCGCCGGCCATCTCGGCTGGCCGCACGTGTGGCTGGTGATGGGGGTGGAGCTCGAGGCAGAGAGCCAGTGCCTGAAAGTGACGCGCGAGATGGAGAGCGGCGTCAACGAGGTCTCGCGCGTCGCGCTGCCGGCCGTGCTGGAGATCCAGGCCGGCATCAACCATCCGCGCTATGCGTCGCTCAAGGGGATCATGGCCTCGAAGAAGAAGGAGATCGCCAACGCCGGCCCGGCCGACCTCGGGCTCGACGCTTCCCAGATCGGAGCGGCGGGCTCGCGGGTCGAGATCGTGTCCGTGTCCTTCCCCGAGAGCGGGACGGGCGCGCAGATGATCGAGGGGACTCCCGAGGCCGCGGCGAAGACGCTGGTCGAGAAGCTCCGCAAGGAAGCGAGGGTGCTCTGATGGCGAAAGTCTGGGTGGTCCTGCAGCTCCGCGAGGGGGGACAGCTCCCGCGCATCTCCATGGAGGCCCTCGGCGCCGGCC
This sequence comes from Thermoanaerobaculia bacterium, assembly GCA_045807605.1. Classification (GTDB taxonomy): domain Bacteria; phylum Acidobacteriota; class Thermoanaerobaculia; order Multivoradales; family UBA5704; genus DATMER01. The sequence goes on from JBJMGZ010000672.1 coordinate 812, forward strand.
AGAAGCTGGCGGCGGCTCTCGGCGGGAAGGCCGAGGCAGTCGTGCTCGGCCTGGGCGTCGGTCTCGCCGCGGCCGAGGTGGCCAAGAACGACCTGGCCGCCGTGCACGTGGCCGATCACGATGCTCTGCGCAGCTACACGCCGGGCGCCTGGATCGGAGCGCTCGCGCCCGCGATCCAGGCCGCGAAGCCGGATTACGTGGTCTTCCCCCACACCTATCAATCGGTGGACTACGTCCCCCGTCTCGCCCAGACCGTGAACGCCGGGCTGATCACCGACGCAACCGGCTTCGAAGAAGGAGAGGGTGGTTTGCTCTGGAAGCGTCCCGTGCTGGGCGGCAAGCTCCAGGCCCGCGTGCGGGTCAAGGGCGAGGGCACCGTCTTCGTCTCGGTGCAGGCCGGAGCCTTCCCGGCGGACGCGGTGGTCAAGGGAGGAGAGGCGGAGGTCAAGCCGCTCGACGCCGATCTTTCCGGGATCAAGCCGGACCGCGAGGTGCTCGGCTACGAGGAGGTCGGCGGCGACCAGGTGGACCTGACCAAGGCGGACGTGATCCTGGCCGTGGGCCGCGGCATCGGCGGCGCCGACAAGATGGGGATCGTGAACGACCTCGCCCGGGCGCTCGGGGCCGAGATCGGCGCGAGCCGGCCGGTGATCGACAACGGCTGGCTGCCGCGCGACCGCCAGATCGGCTCCTCGGGCCAGACCGTGGCGCCGAAGCTCTATGTGGCCGCGGGCATCTCGGGCGCGATCCAGCACCTGGTGGGCATGAAGGCCTCCTCCGTGATCGTGGCGATCAACAAGGACCCGGGAGCGCCGATCTTCAACGTCGCCCACTACGGCATCGTCGGCGACCTGCACGAGGTGCTGCCGGCGCTGACCGAGGCGGTCAAGGCGGCGAAGGGTAAGTGAGCTCCGAGACCTCCCGTTGGGTCGTGGTCGGCGTAGGGTCCGCCGATCTCGCCGATCCGGAGCGCTTGCGGACCCTCGCCGGCCTCGTCCGCAGCCGCAGCCGGGAGGGGCTGCGCCCGCTGGTCGTGCTGCCGGCGCTCCCCGGCATGGCGGAGCATCTGTGGGAGGTGTTCGGCGGCAGCCGATCGAAGTTCCGGACGGCCGCGGGCGGCGTGAACCTCCACGCCATGTCGCATTCGATCGCCGAGCCGCACCGGTGGCTGGCCATCCAGTTGGGGCTCCCCGTTCCAGAGGCCGAGTCGCTGGTCGCTCCAGACCTGATCGACCTCGCCAAGACGTCGGTTCCGGCCGTTCAGAGCCGCCACCCCGGCGCCCGTGCATTGGTGATGAGCTTCGCGGAGCGGCTGCTGACCCGCATCGCCGCGGCCTTCTTCAACTCCGAGGGGATCCCCGCCGCCTGGCAGGACGCCTGCACCCTGATGCGCGCCCCGAAAGGGAGCGGCTCCCGGTCGCGCGCCTGGGAGCCGCTGCCCGCCGACGGGCTCGCGCGCCGCCTCGAAGCGCTGCCGCGGGTGGTGGTGACGCAGGGCGGCATCGCCGCCGGACCGGACGGCAAGCCGGTGCGCATCGAGCCCGGCGGCAGCGAGATCTCGGCCTCCTATCTTGCGGCCTGGCTCCGGGCCGAGCGGTGCGAGATCTGGGGCGACGCCCCGGGCCTGTTCACCGGCGACCCCGCTCGGCTCCCTTCGGCGCGGCTGCTGCGCGCCGTGGCCTACGACGAGGCCCAGGAGATCCTGGCCGCCGGGGGGCCCGGTCCCCACCCGCGCGTGATCCCGCCGCTGCGGCACCATCGCATCCCCCTGCATCTCGGTTGGCTCCGGCATCCTGCCGGGCCGGGGACGGTCGTCTCCAGCACCGGTCCGGTCACCGGCCCCCAGGTCAAAGCCGTGGCGGCGCGGACCGGCATCACCCTGATCTCGATGGAGACCCCCGGCATGTGGCAGGAGGTCGGTTTCCTGGCCGGGGTGTTCGCGAGCTTCTCGGAGCACGGGCTGTCCATCGACTCCGTCTCGACGTCGGAGACCAACGTGACCGTCTCGCTCGATCCCACGGCGAACGCCCTGAATGAACGCTTGAATGAAAAGGTCCTGGGCGCTCTGCTTCGCGACCTGGAGAAGCAGTGCGATCCGCGGGTGATCGCTCCCACTACGGCGCTCTCGCTGGTCGGGCGCGGCATCCGCGGCATCCTCCACGAGCTGAGCCCGGTCCTGGAAGTCTTCGAGGAGATGAAGGTCCACCTGGTCACCCAGGCGGCGAACGACCTGAACCTCACCTTCGTGGTGGACGAGGACCAGAGCGACCGGCTGGTCAAGCAGCTCCACGCCCTGCTCTTCGGGCACCAGACCGAGAGCGCCGTCTTCGGTCCCGCCTGGGCGGAGATGTTCGAAGGCCGGGGGGCGGAGACCGCGGCCGAGTCGGAAGGAGACTCCGGACGCGACTCAGGAGGGGATTGGTGGCGCGAGCGCCGGGACGAGCTGCTCGCCCTGGCCGCCGAGCGCGGGCCGGTCTACGTCTACGACGCCGAGACCCTGGACCGGGCGGCGGACTCGGTGCGCGCGCTCGGCGTCTTCGACCGGGTCTTCTACTCGGTCAAGGCGAACGCCCATGCCGGCGTGCTGGGCCGTCTCGAAGCCGCGGGGCTCGGCTTCGAGTGCGTGTCCGCGCCCGAGCTGGAGCACGTGGCCTCCCTGTTCCCGGGGATCGAGCCGGCGCGGCTGCTCTTCACGCCCAACTTCGCGCCGGCCGCCGAATACCGGCGGGCCTACGAGCTGGGCGCCTGGGTGACGATCGACAGCCTGCACCCGCTGCGGGCCTGGCCGGACGTGTTCCGCGGCCGGGAGATCCTGGTGCGGGTCGATCCCGGGCGGGGCCGGGGCCATCACGCCCACGTGCGCACGGCGGG
>JBJMGZ010000673.1:0-4658 GCA_045807605.1 Thermoanaerobaculia bacterium
CGAAGGGCCTGACTCCGGCCACGACCAGATGGGGAGGTGGGAATCATGTCGCAGCGGCGCGCTAACGAGGGCAGGAGCGTAAAACGTCAGCTGCTCTTCATTCAGGGAGGCGGCGCGGGTGCCCATGACGAATGGGATAGCAGACTTGTCGAGAGCCTTGGGCGCGAGCTGGGGCCGGATTACGAGATCCGCTATCCGCGGATGCCGAACGAAGACGACCCAAGCTATGCCGCATGGAAGGCGACGATCGAGAGAGAATTCGCGACGCTGGACGACGGCGCGATTCTCGTCGGTCATTCGGTCGGCGCAACGATCCTGGTCAACGCCCTCGCGGAGCAGCCATCAGAGCGGAAGTTCGGCGCGATCTTCCTCCTTGCGGCACCCTTTGTCGGCGAAGGTGGCTGGCCAGGCGATGATCTGAAGCCGCCGCGCGACCTTGGCGCGAGGCTTCCCCGAGGCGTCCCCATCCATTTCTACCATGGGCTCGATGACGAAACCGCGCCGCCATCGCACGCCGAGCTCTATGCGCGCGCGGTTCCGCAAGCCCGCGTCCATCGTTTGCCCGGCCGCAATCATCAGCTCAACAATGATCTGAGAGAGGTCAGTGCAGCGATCAGGTCCCTTGAAGCCGGACTCTGAATCGCGAGAAGGAGAGCGCGGTGAAGTGCGATGGGCGTTGGCGAGCGGCCGACCGGCCGGACCCTACCCGCTGAACGTGCCGTCCCGAGGCTGAAGAGGCGCCGGCGTACAACCCTGCGGCTCAGGCGGACGCCTGAGTACGCATCAACGGCTGTGGGGTGCGAGCTGTTGTGGTTCCGAGCACTGGCGGGTGGTAGGCGAATGGGCGCCGCTTAGCCGCCAAGCGTTGCACATCTCAGAGATCGGCCTCATATTCTATCCGTCCGAGAGCTTCGTCGGTGGCCAGCTCAAGCTCAGCGAGCTCCGGCTCAGTGAGGACACGCACTCGAGAGTCGAGGGCGGTCTTTGGAACAGCCCGCATTTGGAAAGCGAGAGCTATCGAGTCTTCAGGGAGACCGTCCTCCGGCGAAGCATGCACGGCCGCCGTTCCTGCCAAGTTGGCGCGATCCAAGTTGGTGGTCAGTGGTATCACGAGAACTGACTGGAGGATGCTTGTCAGCGCATTGCTCTGCCAGATGACTACAGGACGACGGCCAGTCTGTTCACGCGGTCGGAAGGGGCCAAGGTCTGCCCACCACACCTCGCCCCGTCTCAACTAATGGTCCTCGCGGTCCAGCGCGTCGGCCCACTCGGCGAGCCCCTGTTCGGCAAGCACCCGATCTTCTCCTGCCCCACTCTTGGCCAACCGCTCGAGGTCCCATCGTCTCGGATCTGGATGACGGACCACAATCAACGCCACACGCTCTCCCGGCGCGAGCGCCAGAGGCGTCTCCGGCTTGAGTAGACCTTCTTCGTAGCGGGCTTCAATAAATCGCATCGTCTTAATCGTACCATAGAGGCGACCTTGTGGCGCCATGAGGCGAGCTCGGGACAGCCTGCAACGGCTCCGCCGGTAGCTGACTCTGTATCGCGTAGCCGAGCATGAGCGGCCGACCGGCCGGACCCTACCCGCTGAACGCGCCCTCCTCCGCATCCGGTCCGGCGATCACCTGGAGCGCGCGGGGGAGGATTTCGAAGCGCGCAGTATTCTCCCCGTTCTCCCCGATCAATTCGCCGTCCACGTTGAACGCCATGGGCGGATCGCACTCGATCTCCACCCGCGTGGCCCGGCGGAAGAGCAGGAGGTCGCTCTCCAGGTGCCGGCCGAGCAGCACCTGGGGCATGAGCACGGTGAGCTGGGGGAGCGTGGTCATGGGCGAGATCACCACGTCGAGCAGGCCGTCGTCCAGGACCGCCGTCGGCGCCGCCGGGATGCCCGAGGCCACGTAGCGGCCGTTGGCCACCACGATGTTGAACGTCTCCAGCCGCAGGGTCTCGCCGCCGTTCAAGGTGATCGTGGTCAGGAAGCCCTTGAGCTCGGGCAGGGCGCCGATCGCTCCCCGCAGGTAGGCGAGCGGCCCCCAGCGGTCCTTGGCCTCGCTCGCGCGCTCGCTCACCTCGCCGCTGATGCCTCCGACCGACATGTTGAGGAAGAAGCGGCCGGTTTCCCCGATCGTGGCACGGGCCACGTCCACGGCGCGTGCGCCTCCCGTCTCCAGGACCGCGAGCGCGCCTTCGAGGTCGTCCGGCACGCCGATCGAGCGGGCGAAGTCGTTGCCCGTGCCCAGGGGGATGAGGCCGAAGCGGGCCTTGCCGAAGTCCTCCGTGAGGCCGTTGACCACCTCGTTGAGCGTGCCGTCCCCGCCCGCGGCGACCACCAGGTCCGCGCCGTTGCGCACGGCCTCCCGCGCGAGCCGCTCGGCGTCTCCAGCGGCCTCGGTCCGCAGCACTTCGCTCCCGGGGAGGCGGTCGAGCGCCGCCTCCAGCGCCGCCAGGTCCTCCACGCTCCCCGCATTGGGATTGACGATGATGCAGGTCCGCATGCCTATCGGGAGGACCTGGGCGCGTACTCGTTCGGGCCGACCTGGCGGGTCTCGATCACGTCCGGGTCGTAGGCCCGGCCGAGGTTGAACAGGCGGGCGGCGAACCAGGCGATCGTCATCGTCGGGATCGGCCCGGTGACCGGGATGAGCGCCTCGATGGCGGCGGTGTTGCGCAGCGCCTGGAGCCCGGTGCGGTTGAGGATCACCCACATGATCGGCGCCGAGAAGACGTCCAGCGCCAGGTCGAGCAGGTCCAGCCCGATCACCAGGGACAGCGGGACCGCGCGCACGGCCGTGAAGAAGTCGGCGTCGGCGGGCAGGCGGATGCGCCGCAGCTTGCGGATGGCATAGGTGAGCACCACGGCGGCCAGCACGAGGGCGATGGCCGCGATGACGGCGAAGATCTTGAGAAGGTCGACGAGCTCCATGGGTTCCTTTCACAACGCTCTTCGGCGCTGTGCCGTACACCCATGCAAGAAGTGTGTACGGGCTCGGCCCCGATTCTGCAAGAAGGAGCCTTGATGACCATGAAGCACCCCAGCCCAAGCAAAACGCGCCTCGCTGTCATCCTGGCAGCCGGTTTGGCCGGCCTGCTGGCCGTCCTGGGCGCCGCGGCCCCGGCCCCGAAGGCGAGCCTCGCCCCGCGGGAGGTGAAATACCTGGAGCTCGGCGTCGAGCAGATCAAGCGGATGGAGGCGAAGCGCGGCGGCCTCGGCCCCGAGTTCCAGCAGAACCTCGCGGCCGGCGCTCTCGCCTCTGCCGCTCTGGCTGCCGAGGGGAAGGCCGATGCGGCCAAACGGCGGGAGGATGCGGCCCGCTGGGCTGCCGCGGCGCTCGACTCCTGCGCGAAGCGCTGGCAGATGGGCAAGTGCGCCCGCGCCCAGCTCCCCCTCCAGCGCCTCTTCCTCCAGTATCCGGACGCCGTCCCCGCGGAGCTGCGCGACCGGCTGCGCGCCGAAGTCTCCACCGCGCCGCCGCCTCCTCCCGCGGAGGCGGTCCGCGACCCCTGGTCGTTCAAGGAGACGGAGAACCAGCGCATGGTGACGATGGCGCGCAGCCTGGCGGCCCATAGCGTGGCCGGCACGCCGCAGTCGCCCGGCGCCCAGGGTTGGAGCGCCTATGCCGAGGCCTTCCTGCTGGCCCACGACCGCGAGGGCTGGTACGAGGGCGAGAGCCCCGGCTACATGGTGCTCTCGATCACGGCCCTGCTCCAGATCGCGGACCATGCTCCGCAGACCCGGGTGCGCGAGCTCGCGGCGCGGCAGCTCGACCTGCTCTTCGCCGGCTGGGCCCAGGAGCAGGTCGGCGGCTTCCCGGCCGGCCCCAAGAGCCGCACCTACAGCTTCTGGGCGCTCAGCGACCGCAGCACGCCGTGGGCCGCCTGGGCCTGGATGCTCGGCGAGGTGGGCAATCCCGAGGGCATGAACTTCATGGAGCGGCCCGACCTGGCCGTCAGCCGCTACGAGGTCCCGCCGTCCGTGGTGCAGCTCCTCGCCGAGCGCCGCAAGCAGGCCTCCTACGAGGTCAAGGAGCGGCGGCGGATCGCGCTCGGCAAGCGCAAGGACCTCGACGCCTCGCTCTACAGCTACGCGACGCCGGACTACATCCTGGGCACGTCCCAATCCGTGGCCGGGATGAGCCTCGCGGTCTCGGGCGGGCAGGAGATCGTCGCGACCCTCTTCGCCGAGGGCACGGAGTTCGCGCCGCTCTACCTCTGGAGCCGCACGAGCAACTCCCAGGAGGACCGCTGGAAGAGCTGGATGGGCCAGGACCAGGCCGTGGGGAACCGCAACGTCGTGCTGGCGCGGCTCGGCGCGGGCGAGGCCGTCGGCCATGCCTACCTGGCGCCCGCCTGGTCGCAGCCCGAGGTGATCGGGGACGTGGCCATCTCCCGTTACGGCGATACCTACGTGGCCCTGGTCAGCCCGGGCGGCTGGGAGGTGGCGGCGGCGCAGGAGCGGTTCCCGAACTACTACAGCCAGAGCAGGCTCCTCAAGGGCGCCTGGGTCGCGGTGCCGAAGCGCCAGCCCGCCCTCGTCGCCCTGGAGGTGGGGCGTCGCGCCGAGCACGGCGAGTTCGAGGCCTGGAAGAAGAGGATGGCAACGGCGCGCCTGGAAGGCGTGGCGTCGCCGGATGCCGAGCTCCGCTTCACGGCCG
>JBJMGZ010000674.1:0-3489 GCA_045807605.1 Thermoanaerobaculia bacterium
GGATGGTTTCTTTGAGGTCCGTGCTCAGTGCCTGCTGCACGGCCTCGCGTACCACCTTGGCCATGTCGCTGGCCGAGCCGTCCGTCTTCTTCGCCGCGTTGGGAGGGGAGATCTGCTGGGGCAGGACCCAGTCGCGGAGGCGGTATTTCGTGCTGCCTTCCGGCTGGGGCACGCCCAGCTCGAGGAAATCCTGCGGCGGGACCTTCAGCAGCTTGGCGAGCGCCACGATGTGGCGCACCCGCAGCTCGTTCCTGCCGTCGAGGATGCGCTCGAGGTTCCCATGGCCGAGCCCCATGGCCGTCTCGACGTTGCGCGCGGACATGCCGCACGAGCTGATCGCCTGCCGCAGAACGGCGCGCAACTGCCGGAGGTCTTCGCTCATGTGGTGGGGACAACTCTACGGCAGGTCGCGTGTGGGTTTCAAGCTGCGATGAGCCCTGCCCGGGAGGTGTTACGGATGGTCCGGGCCATGCTATTTTTATCGCATGGCTACGGACCCTGTGCGGCGCTTCACCCCCGAGGAGTATCTGGCCTTCGAACGCCGGAGCGCGTCGAAGAGCGAGCTCGTCCACGGCGAGATCGTCGCGATGACCGGCGCGAGCCGGCGGCACAATCTCATCGCGGGCAACCTCTTCGCGGCGCTCCACGCACAGCTTCGGAAGGAACGAGGCTGCGAGGCGTACACGACCGACATGCGCGTCCGCATCCCGGCCACGAACCTTTATACCTATCCTGACGTGGTCGTGGTCTGCGGCGAGCCCCGATTCGAGGACGGGGAGCTCGATACGCTCCTCAACCCGACCCTCATCGCGGAGGTGCTCTCGAAATCGACCGAGGACTACGACCGGGGGAGCAAGTTCGCCAACTACCGGACCCTGCCTTCCTTCCGCGAGTATCTGGTGATCGCCCAGGACCGGGTCCATGTCGAGCATCACGTCCGGGAGGCGGAGGAGCGCTGGGTCCTCACCGAGCACGACGATCCCGGAGCGTGCCTGGAATTGCCCTCGATCCGCCGCACCCTGGCACTGGCCGATGTCTATGACCGGGTCTTCCTCTAGCCCCGAGCTCCCCCCCGCCCTGCCCGCCGCGCGAGCAACTCCCGATACTTCTCGCGCCTCTTGCGCATCAGCCAGAGCCTGGGGAGGAAGGTGACCAGGAAGAAGAGGAACATGGCCGCGCCGAGCTGGAGGTAGACGCCCGAGCGCTGGCCCGTCGCCGCCCGGGAGAGGGCGTGCGCGAAGTAGGTGAAGAAGGGCACGGTCAGCGCCAGCCCAACGAAGGTCGACCCAAGGAAAAGACCGGGGCGGATGCCCACGAAGGCGGCGCAGTAGTTGACCAGGACGAAGGGGAGGGGGAGGAAGCGGATCCCCATCAGGCTCACGAAGCCGCCACGGCGCGCCACCATCCTCTCCACCCGCCGCAGCCTGCGGCCGAACAGGTGGAGCACGAAGTCCCTCCCCAGCACCCGGCCCAGCCAGTAGGTGGACGCCGCGCCCAGCGTGGTCCCCATGACGTTGTAGACCGACCCCCAGAGCACGCCCCAGACCATGCCGCCCGCGACCAGCATCGGCGTCGCCGGCACGCCCAGCGGACAGAGAACCACGTAGGAGAGGATGAGCAGCACCGGCGCCCACCAGGTGCCGCGCAGGCGCGCGAAGAGCGCCAGGATCGCATCCTTGTCCAGGAGCTGGGCGAGCGGCGACCAGCGGAGCAGCGCGAAGCCGGTGCCCACGATCAGCACCAGCGCCAGGAAGCGGAGGAGGAGATGCCGCGGCAGGCGCGGCGGGGGTGGGAGCTCCGGCGGCTCGGTCACGGCCTACGGGGAGTCCGGGCCGCCGATCTTGACCGTCCCGGGGCCCCCGCCGGAGAAGAGGAACTCCCGCATGTGCTGGTTCAGGATCTTCTGCGACTCGGGGTCCATGAAGTTCAGGCGCAGCTCGTTGATCACCATGACCTCGGCCTTCTGCCATTCCGCCCAGCAGTCGGCGCAGATCTTCTCCTGGATCTCGACGCCGAGCGGGCCGGGCATGGTACGGCGGGTCAGGGCCGGAGCCTCGGCACGGCCGCAGCGGACGCATTGCATCAGCGCACCTCCCCGGGCAGGACGATGAGGCTGTCCTGGCGCTTCAGGATCTCCTTGGGAACCCGGACGAGCAGCACGAGGTCGGTATCGTCGGGCCGGCCGCGGAGCTGCTTCACGACCTCGTCCGGCACGCTCAGCTTCACGAAAGCCGGACGCTTGTCGTTCTGGCGGGCGCTCTCGCTGACGAGCTCCTGGATCGGGACGATCTCGACCCGCTCCGGGTACTTCTCCAGGGCGTAGGCCAGGCTCTTGAGAGGGTTCTGCATCAGACCGCCTGCTCCATGCGTGGGGCCGGCAACCGCCCCTCGCGGGTCAGCGCGCCGCGGAAGTACTCGACGGTGCTCTTGAGACCTTCGGCCAGCGTGACCTTCGGCTCCCAGCCGAGCCGCGCGCGGGCGAGCGTGATGTCCGGCTGGCGGGTCTGCGGGTCGTCGACCGGCAGCGGGTTGAAGACGATCTCGCTCTCGCTCCCCACCGCGTCCCGGATGGTCCGGGCGAATTCCAGGATGGTCATCTCGTGCGGGTTGCCGATGTTGCATGGCTGCGCGAGATCGCTGTTGAGGAGACGCCAGATCCCCTCGACGAGGTCGTCCACGTAGCAGAAGGAGCGCGTCTGCTTCCCTTCGCCGAACACGGTCATGGGCTCGCCCGTGAGCGCCTGCTGCAGGAAGGCGGGCACCACGCGGCCGTCGCGCAGGCGCATGCGCGGGCCGTAGGTGTTGAAGATGCGCACGATGCGCACCTCCAGGCCGTGCGTGCGGTGGTAGGCCATGGCCATGGCCTCGGCGAAGCGCTTGGCCTCGTCGTACACGCCGCGCGGCCCCACCGGGTTCACGTTGCCCCAGTAGGTCTCCTTCTGCGGGTGCTCCTTGGGATCGCCGTAGACCTCGGAGGTCGAGGCGAGCAGGAAGCGCGCGCTCTTGGCCTGGGCGAGGCCGAGCGAGTTGTGCGTGCCGAGCGAGCCGACCTTGAGCGTCTGGATCGGCAGCTCGAGGTAGTCCACCGGGCTCGCCGGCGACGCGAAGTGGAGGACGGAGTCGATCTCGCCCTCGATGAAGAACGGGTTCGAGACGTCGTGCTGGAGGAATTCGAAGTCGTCCAGCTCCATCAGGTGCCGGATGTTGTCCGTCCGGCCGGTGACCAGGTTGTCCACGCAGACCACGCGGCGGCCCTCGGCGAGCAGGCGCTCGCAGAGGTGCGACCCCAGGAACCCTGCCCCTCCGGTGACGACGGTCCTCTTCTTCACGATCTCGAGCCTCCCACGGCGCGGAGCTGGGCCGTTTCTACCCGGGATTGGGGCTGCGCCTCGGGCCGGCCGATGGATACGTAGCGGAACCCGGCGGCGGCCATCTTGTCGGGCTCGTACAGGTTGCGCAGGTCGACGATCAGCGGCCGCTTGAGGAGCT
>JBJMGZ010000675.1:0-2914 GCA_045807605.1 Thermoanaerobaculia bacterium
AAGGGCTGCACGCCGGTGATCCGGCCGCGGAAGGTCTCGCCCGCCCGGCCGGCCAGGAACCGCACCTTCTTCCATTGCAGCAGGTCGCGCTCGGACTGCTCCGCCCGCCGCTCGGTCTGGCTGGTGTGCTCGCCCATCACCGGCAGCCGCTCGACCAGACGCGAGCGCTCCGCCTCCTTCACCGCCCGGCCGTGGAGGAGCGATTTGAGCCGCCGGTGGACGATGAGGTCCGGATAGCGCCGGATGGGCGACGTGAAGTGGCAGTAGAACGGCGAGGCCAGGGCGTAGTGGCCCAGGCACTGGGGATCGTACATGGCGCGCTGCAGCGTCCGCAGCACCACCGAGGAGACGAACGGCTCTTCCGGACGGCCCTGCACCTCCCTCAGGACCGCCTGGAGCGCGCTGGGATGGAGGTTCTCGGCGTCGCCGCGCAGGGTGAGGCCGAACGTCGCCAGCACCTCCCGCAGCTCCTCCACCCGCGACGGCGACGGCGCGCCGTGGACCCGGAACAGCGCCGGCACCTCGCGGGTCACCAGCTCGAGGGCCACCGCCTCGTTGGCCGCGATCATGAACTCCTCGACGATCCGGTGCGCGACGTTGCGCTCCCCCGGCAGCACGCCGACCATCGTGCCGTCCGTGTCCAGCACCACGTTCCCCTCCGGCAGGTCGAAGTCGATCGAGCCCCGCACCGAGCGCGCGTGGTTGAGGATCTGCATCAGGTGGTGCATCTCGCGCAACACCGGCAGCACCGCGCCGTACTCCTCGGCGTCGCCCGCGGCCGGCTCCTCCAGGATGCGCCGCACCTCGCTGTAGGTCATCCGCCGGCTGCTCCGGATCACCGTCTCGGCGAAGCGCTTGGCGAGGATCTCGCCGTCCCGGTTGATGTCCAGGAAGGCGGAGGTGGTCAGCCGCGGCACCTGGGGACGCAGCGAGCAGAGGCCGTTGGACAGCCCCTCGGGCAGCATCGGAATCGCCCGCTCGGGATAGTAGACGCTCGTCCCCCGCCGGTAGGCCTCGAGGTCCAAGGCGTCCCCTTCCTTGACGTAGTGGGAGACGTCGGCGATGTGCACGCCCAGCCGGAACACGCCGTCCGGCAGCCGCTCGATCGACACCGCGTCGTCGAAGTCGCGGGCGGTCGCGCCGTCGATGGTGATGATGGTCCACTCGCGCAGGTCCTCCCGGCCCGCCCAGTCCCCCGGCCGCGGATCGGCGGGAAACCGGGCCGCCGCCTCCAGAACGGCATCGGGAAACTCCTCCTGGATGCCGTAATGGCGCAGCACGACCAGCACGTCGATCCCCGGCACCTCGGGGTCGCCCAGCACCTCGATCACCCGGCCGCGCGGCGGACGGCCGGGCGCCGGGCGCTCCACGGCCACGACCACGTAGTGGCTGTCGGGGACATCGTCGCCGCCGTCGACCGGCAGCTCGATCGACACCTTGGGGTCGAACGGCACCAGCCACCGCACCTTGCCGCTGGTCTCGAGCGTGCCGACCAGGGTCTCGAAGCGGTTCGAGAGGATCTGGACGACCGCCGCTTCGGGCAGGCGGCCGGCCCAGGGCTGGATCTTCCCCGACAGCTTGCGCACCAGCACCGTATCGCCGTCCAGCGCCTTCTTGAGGTTCCGCTTGCGCACGAAGAACGCCGGCTCCTGGCGGAAGCCCGGCCGGATCATGGCATCCCCCTCCTCCAGGAGCTCGACGATGCCCGCCGTCCAGTCCGTGTTCCTGGGCGCGAACCAGCGCCCGTCGATCTCCACGGCCCGGCCCTCGGCCCGCAGCTTGGCCAGGACGCGCTCCAGGTCCTCCTCGCTGGCCTCCACCTTCCTCCGCAGCCGCTCCTTCTCCACCCCGTCGCGGCCGGTCTCTTCGAGCCGGCCGGCGACTTCCTGCTTCAGGAGCCCATCGGCTCCCGGAAATGACATTGACATGATGGCTGTTCTCTCCCTATGATCGTCCGCGCTGCGAAAGTGGCGGAATTGGTAGACGCGCAAGATTCAGGATCTTGTGGTCGCAAGGCCGTGGGGGTTCGAGTCCCCCCTTTCGCACCAACCCTCTTTCCTTCCCTCGAACCGCGCGAAGCTTACACGACACCCCGAGCGGGGCGTGTGATTGTAAGTCTTTCCCGTGGGCTCCGCTCTACGACAGCTCGGCCCGGGCGCGCACGTACTCGACCACGTCGTCGTCCTCGAAGCCGGGCACGTGCCGCAGCTCGCCCCAGTTCGCCAGCGGACCGTTCTGCTCGCGGTACATGAGCAGGGCCTCCGCCCGGTCCCGTCCGATGCCGGGGACCCCGGCGAGATCCTCCAGGCTGGCATTGTTGAGATTGACCGTTGGGTTCTTGTCCAGCTCGTGCCTGGGCATGCCTCGACCTCCTTCGAAGGATGGCGCGCCTCGCGGAGACGCGAAGTTTCACTCCAGGTGAATTGCAGAGGCAGTGCCAGAGTCCGTCAGCCCGCCCGGCGCGAGGCCGCGACGGCCTGCAGCGGAGCTATCGATGCCAGCGACTCCAGGCCCGCGGCGGTCCGGATCGAGGTCCAGGGGAGCCCTCGCAGCAGCTCCCGGAAGCGCGGCACGAAGCTCAGGCGGCCGGTCTCATGGATGAACTTCGCGATGCCGCTCAAGGCACCCGGCGTAGGCCGGCCGGAGATCTCCCAGGGATGGACCACCGCCACCGGCATCCCGCCCTCCTCGGAGTGGTCGAACACGGCGCGGACCAGCCTTTCGGGATTCACCAGCCGGCCCGTCCAGCTCCCCGCCGGCAGCCGCAGCGGTCCGCAGAAGGTGAGCGGCGGGAACTCCAGCAGGTCCGGCGCCCGGCCGTCCCACGACAGCCGCGAGGCGAAGCGCGGGTTGCCCGGACGTCCGGCCAGCGGGCAGGGGGTCAGCGAGCTGTCATAGACGAACCCCGTCTCGG
>JBJMGZ010000676.1:0-4408 GCA_045807605.1 Thermoanaerobaculia bacterium
GCTGGCGTTGCCGCCGGCGCCCACGACCGGGCCGCCGCCGATGAAGCGGAAACCGCCGCGCTCGCGCTGCACGCCCGGGGCGATGAACGCCAGGCGCTGGAAGTCGCGGTCGGGCACGGGCAGCGACTCGATCTGCTCGGGCACGATGTTGGTCGAGGTGTCGGTCTTGTAAACGTCGACCAGCGGTACGGTCGAGCTGACGGTGATCGACTCGGCCACGGCCGCGCTCAGCTCGGCGCGGATCTGGACGGTCTGGCCGACGCGCAGGACGACCCCCTCCTGGGCGACCGGGGAGAAGCCTTCGAGATCGAAGCTCGCCTTGTAGGTGCCGGGAGGCAGCGCGCTCAGGGTGGCGTCGCCGGCCTCGCCGGTGACCGCGACGCGGGTCAGGCCGGTCTCGGCGTTCTCCAGGGTGACGGTGACGCCGGGCAGGGCCCCGCCGTCCACGTCGGTGACGCGGGCCTCGACGCTCGCGGTGCTGACCTGGGCCAGCGCCGGGTGGATCGGCAGGATGCCCAGGAGGACGAGAGCCAGGAAGACTCCTCCCCTACGCATCCGGACTGCGCACTTCGTCGACATGTTTTTTCCCTCCTCGCGGAGCGAGACGTGATGGCGTTTCCAGATCCGAAGCTCCGGGCTCCCTGGGCAGGAGGCCGAAGCGAAGCACCTTGGCGAACTCCTCCACCGCGTGCTTGGGCTCCAGGCCCATGTGCATGGGCACGCCGAAGCACTTCTCGACGGTGAAGTAGTAGAAGAACCAGCGGGTGGCGAGCATCACGCCGATCAGGGGATCGACCCCCTCGGCGATCTCGCCCTTGCGCTTCATCTCGGCGATGCGGTCGGAGTACGCCGAGCGGAAGCGATCGGCCATCTGCTCGTAGAAAGTCCGGATGTGCTTGCCCTTGAACTCGATGACGTCGATGTAGATGAGCAGGATGCTCTGGGCGTTCCCGGTGACCACCTGGTCGATGGCCGCGGCCATCTCCTCGAGGTCGTCGGGGAAGCGGGCGGCGGCGAAGATGCGGTTGAGCGGCAGGTCAGGGTCGAGGAGCACGTCCCAGTACCGGTCGATCAGGCGCTGGAAGATCTGCTCCTTGTTGCCGAAGTGGTGGTAGAGGTTGCCCACCGAAAGCCCCGAGCGCCGCGCGAGCTGGCGCATGGACGTGGCGCGGTAGCCCTGCCGCGAGAACAGGGACAGAGCCGCCTTGAGCACCTTCTGGGTGGACGCCTCCGACTTGGATGCCTGCGTGCGCCGCCTCGCCATGCCGCTGGATCTCCCTTCCGTCGTCCGGTCGAGATACAGAACGAGCGTTCGGTATTTTTCGGATGCTAGACGGAGGCGGGGAGGCTGTCAAGCCTCCCCGCGGCCAAGGGCGCCGGAGTTGGCGCCTACCGGCGGCTGGCGTTGGTGGCGGCTTCGTTCTCCGGCGGGCGCGCCGCGGCCTTCTTGCCGGCGCCGGCGGAAGGGACGATGCCGTTGGCCTGGCGGGCGCGGGCCGCGACCATGGCCGCGTACTTGGCCTCGCGCTGCTTGGCCTCGTCCTTGGGCAGGTGACATCTCTTGTACTTCTTCCCACTGCCACACCAGCAGAGGTCGTTGCGGCGAAGCGCGACCTCCTTGGGAGGCTCGGGACGGGAGAACAGGTTGCGGATCCAGCTCGTCAGGGACACGGGAGATCTCCTTCCACAGTTCGAATCTACGGTTTCAAGCGGCCCCGGGGCCGGTTTATTCCTCGCCGCTACCGGACCCGCAGGAGGTCCACGACCTTTTTCACCCCGGAGGTGCCTTCGGCGGCCTTGAGCGCGAGCTTCCTGCGCTCCTCGTCGGGCAGGGTCCCCCGGAGGCTCACCACGCCGTCGGTGGATTCCACCTCGAGATCGAGCGCGTAGCGGCCGATCTCGGCCAGGAGATTCTTGCCGATCCGCGCCTCCAGCACCGCGTCCTGCACTTCCAGCTCCGTGTGGGAGACCGCCTGACCCATGGGAGTGCGGGCGGCGGGCACGGCCACGGTGACCCGGTTGTCCACGCTGCGGACTCCGGGCACCGAGAGGGCCACCTCCTCAGCCACCTCCTGGGTGGACCGCTGCTCCACTTCGCCGGTGAGCACCGCCCGGCTGCCGAGCACCTCCACGTCGATCGGCAGCCCGTCCTTGCCCAGCTTCTCCAGCAAGGCCACGTAGACGTCCGCCTGGATCGAGGCGTCGGTGATGTCGGGATCCGCCGCCGGGGAACGCGTGCCGGGCAGGGTCCCGGCGCAGGCGGTGAGGACGAGGGAGAGGAGGAAGGGTATGCGGAGTCGGCTGGACATGACCCCTATTGTAGATCCTGCAGCAGAGGAAGAGCCGGGGCGGAGGAGCCGCCCCGGCCGGGAGGAGGGGTTAGAAGCTTTCGATGATGACGATCCCGCTCTGGGCGTCCATCAGAGTTCCGTTTATCGAGGGATTGAGCGTCACGTTCGCCGTCTCCAGGACAACGGAGCCGGTCGCTGTCGCGTCGCGGCTGGTCCCCTTCGAACGCCAAATCCCTCGCACGCCCGGGGAGCTCGCATTTTCGTGATTGATGCTGCGGCTCACCTCGCCCACTCCGCTCCAGGCGATATCGATGGATATGGGGAACCTGTTGCCAGTCTCGTCCTCGACCTCGATCGCGGCGTTCAGCGTCGCGCCCTGGAGCCCCCCGGAGACCGAGAAGGCACCTTCCGGCAAATCGGCGCGACTAGACACAGATGAGAGGAAGCTGATCTCACCACAGATGTTGTAGCGGTAGATGAAGATTTCGATCCCGGGACTGCCCTCTGGCGCGGGGCCGGGAGGAAAGTGGGACTGGTGCTCGTAGACGAAGATGTCGGTCTCGGTGCTGATGCAGCCTTCCGTAGTCTCGAAACGGGCGGCAGCCGCGCTGCCCCGGAAGCTGTATGTGATCGTTTCCGCGTGGACGGCCGCGGGCACGAGGCCTAGGACGAGGGTGGCAGCCAGACCGATCAGACACAGATTTCTTTTCATATCAGATGCTCCTCAAAAAGCGTTCTCGTTACGCGCCGCGGGTTGACCTTGGCGCACATCTCGAGAAAGAGGGGCTCTGCGTCGACGCGGGTGACCGATCTCTCCACCGGCCCTTTGCCTTGCTCTTTCGAATAGATATACGGGGCGACGAGGCGTTGCGTCGCGGACTCAGGCAGCAACAGGGGGTCTGAGAAAGGAGCGGACCATCCAACCCCGTCCCGCAGCTCCTTTCCCAGACAAGCTTTGAGACGGACCTGCCGGACGGATTTCACTCCCCCGGCAGCCAGAACACCACGGAGGTCCCCCTCCCCTCTCGGCTCTCCAGCCGCAGATGGCCGCCATGGGCTTCCACGATCTCGCGGCAGAGGGGGAGACCGAGGCCGGAGCCGGTCGCCTTCGAGGTGTAGAAGGGCAGGAGCGCCTTGCGCATCCCCTCCTCGCTCATGCCCGCACCCCGGTCCGTCACCCTGAGGCGGATACCGCGGTCCGCCGTCGGCTCCAGGGAGACGCGGATCTCCTCGGGCGGGCTGCCCGACTCCTGCGCGTTCTTGAGGAGGTTGATCAGGACCTGCTGGACCTGGCCGGGGTCGAAGCAGCCCGGCCCGACGGGCGGCTCGCCTTCCAGGCGGAAGGGGAAGAGCCCGCGCAGCTCGTCGAGAAAAGGTTTCCATTCGACTTCGCGCTTGACCGGCGCGGGCAGGCGGGCGAAGCGGGCGTAGCCTTCCAGAAAATCGCGCAGGTGGGAGGAGCGCTCCTCGATCACGTCCAGAACTCCGCCGAGGCGCTCCTGGTGCTCGGGGTTGTCCAGGATGTGGCGGGCCGAGCGGGCGAGCGAGGCGATCGGCGCGAGCGAGTTGTTGATCTCATGGCTCATGGTGCGGATCGCCTTCTTCCAGACGTCCACCTCCTGGCGCCGCAACTCGGGGGTCAGGTGCTTGAGCATGGTCAGCTCGTGGCGCTGGCCGTTCAGCTCGAAGCCCCGGCGCGCCACGTGGTAGACCTCCTCGGAGTCCCCCTGCTCCACCGAGAACAGCGCGTCCCGACCGCTTTCCAGGACTTCGCGCATCTGCGGTGGACAGTCCTCCAGGATGCGGTCGAAGGGCAGACCCTCCAGCCGCCGGCCGGTCACGAACAGCTCCCGCGCCGCCCGGTTCACGAAGAAGATACGGTCACGCTGGGTCAGGACAATCGCCATCGGGGTCGACTCCAGCACGGTCTCCAGAAGCAGCTCCTTCTGGAGGAGGTTGCCGCGCTCCTCCCGCAGAACGTCGCCGACCGCATTGTAGAGCTCGACCAGCTCGCCGATCTCGTCCTTCCGATCGACGGCGAGGCTCAGGCTGAAGTCGTGGTCCTTGTAGCCACTCACGCCGTCGCGGAGGGCCGCCAGGGTGAGGGTGGCCGGACC
>JBJMGZ010000677.1:0-12006 GCA_045807605.1 Thermoanaerobaculia bacterium
CTCGCCGCGCTGTTCCTTCTCCTCCGCGGCCGGCGGCGGGCGGCGCTGGCTGTCGCCGCCACGGCGGCGGCCACCCTCGGTCTCCTCGTCCTCTGGCGGCTCTCCTACTACGGCTGGCCGTTGCCGAACACCTACTATGCCAAGGTGGCGGGTGCGCCGGCGGCCCGCATCGGGTTGGCGATGGACCAGTTCTCGCGGATCGCCATCACCACCGGCCTGCTGCTCTACCTCGTGGCGCTGATGCTCCTGCTGCTGGAGCCGGTGCGCCGCACGGCGCGCCTCTCGTTCCCCCTGCTGTTCTTCCTCCCGTGGATCGGCTACTGGATCTACGTGGGGGGCGACATCTTCTACGATCGCTTCCTGCTGATCCTCTTCCCCATGGGCCTGTTCGCCATGCTGCGCCTGGGCAGGGACTGGCATCCGCGCAGGCTCGCCTGGGCCGCGGCAGCGGTATGCGCGGTGCAGCTCCTCCAGGTCGCGGCGGATCCGCGCTTCTCCTACCTGCCGCACCGCTACGACCGCTGGGTGCTCCTCGGCCGCCATCTCGGCGAGCACCATCCCGGGGCCACCCTGGCGGCCGACTCGGTGGGGAAGATGCCCTACTTCTCGGGCCTGCGCACGATCGACATGCTCGGGCTGACGGACGTCCACATCGGGCACGGGTCCGCGGCACCGGGCCAGCCGGTGGTGCCGGGGCACAGCAAGTCGGATCCCGGGTACGTGCTGGCCCGGCGCCCCGACCTCATCGCCGCCTGGATCTCCTACTCCCTGGACCTGGACTGGGGGATGCGCCGCGAGGTGTACGAGGCCGCGGGCTATCGCATCCGCTACCTGGTCAATACGGGACGGGAGCCGGTGGAGCCGAACCTGATCGACGCCGCGGCCCTGGGCGAGGCCGAGGTCGCGCGCAAGGTGGCGATGGGGTACGGCTACGCGGTATTGCAGCTCAAGCGGCAGCTCAAGCGGCAGCTCAAGCGGGAGATCAAGCGGGAGCTCAGGCCTCGGCCCTGAGCACCTCGATCGGCCGCCGCTCCAGGGCGCGGGCGCTGGCCGCGAGCCCGGCGCCCACGGCGAGCAGCACGGCGCCGCCGAGTGCCACCGCTACGGGTAAAGCCTGCAGCTCCCAGGGCAGCTCGAAGCCGCGGGTCACCACCATGTAGGCGAGCACGGTGGCGCCCGCCGCGCCGATCAGGCCGGCCACGAGGCCGATCAGGGCGTACTCGACCGCGAACGCGCCCGCGACCCCAGGCCGGGTCATCCCCAGGGTCTTGAGCAGCGCCACCTCGCGCCCGCGGCGGGCCGAGCCGGCGCTCACCGCGCCGCCCAGGATGGCGATGCCGGCGAGCACCGTGAAGCCGCCGAGGAAGCGGATGCCGACCCCGATCCGCGCCAGCACGCCGGCGATCTTCTCCAGCACCTCGCGCACCCGGATCAGGGTGACGTTCGGGTAGGCCGCGGCGAGCGCGTCCTGGACCTTCTGCTCGCTGCCGCGGGGCAGGCGGGTCGCGGCGAGCCGGAGCTGCGGCGCGTTTTCGAGCACGCCGGGCTCGACCACCAGGAAGAAGTTGATCCCGAAGGTCTGCCAGTCCACGGTGCGCAGGCTGGTGACCGTCAGCTCCAGCGGCACGCCCTGGACGTCGAAGCGGATCGTCGAGCCGAGCTTGAGGCCCAGGTCGTCCGCGAACTCCTTCTCGACGCTCACCTCGGCACGCTTCGGATCGCTCCAGAGCTTCCCCTCCACGATCCGGTTGTCGGCGGGCAGCTCCCGCATGTAGGTCAGGCGCTGCTCGCGGGTGAGCGCCCAGCGGCGGGCGCCCTCGCGGTCCTCCGGCCTCTCTTCCTCCTGCTGCTTCTTTCTTCGCGCTTCAGCTTGCGCCGCGAGCTGCTCGACCGCGCGGCCGTCGATGGCGGAGACGCGGGCCATGATCACCGGCACCGAGTCCACCCGGGAGGCGCCCTGCCGGCGCAGGATCCCGCGCACGCCCGGCCACTGGTCGGGCTGGATGTCGATCAGGAAGGCGCTCGGCGCGTCGGGCGGGATGGCGGTGGCGAGCTGGTTCGACAGGCGCCGCTCGACGAGCGACATGCCGAGCACCACGAGCACGCCCAGGCCGAGGGCGACGATGGCGCTGACCGTGCCGGCGCCGGGGCGGGCCAGGGCGGCGAGGCCGTGGCGCATCCAGATGCGGCCGGGCAGCGACTCGCGGGGCAGCCGGCGGACCATCCAGGAGATCAGGAGCGCGGCCCCGGCGAGCACCGCCGTCACCAGGACCATGCCCGCCGTGAAGCGCGAGCCCAGGTCGAGCGAGCGCGACTGCGCCGTGGCCATGGCCCAGATGCCGGCGCCGAGGACGATCAGCGTCGCGGCCGTGGCCCAGCGGTGGCTCGGCAGCGGCTCGGCGTCGCGGCGCAGCACCCGGGCCGGCGGCACCCGCAGCACGGTGGCGAGGGAAGGCAGGCTGAACAGCACCGCCACGCCCACCCCGAGAGCGAGCCCGCGCAGCAGGGCCGTGGGCTGCCAGGGCCGCACCAGCTCGGCCGGGATCAGGTCGGGGAAGAGGCTGGGCAAGGCGAGCTGCACGGCCGAGCCCAGGACGATCCCGACCAGGCTGCCGGCGAGCCCGAGGAGCGCGGTCTGCCCCAGGTAGAGCGGGAAGATCTCGCGCGGGCGCATGCCGAGGCACTTGAGCACGGCGATGGCGTCCAGCCGGCTGGCGAGCCAGGCGCGCACGCTCTGCGCCACCCCGATCCCGCCCACGAAGAGGGAAAGCAGGGCCACGAGCCCCAGGAAGCGGTCCACCCGGTCGATGCTGTTGCGCAGAGCCGGCTGCGCCTCCTTGTAGGTCTCGATGCGGTAGAAGGTCGAGTCGGCGAGAGCCTTTTCCAGGCGCTCCTTGGCCGTGGCGAGCTGCTCCGCCGAGAACGAGGGCGGGAGCTTGATCAGCGTCCGGTGGCCGACGCGGCTGCCCTTGCCCTCGAGCTGCGTGCGGGCCAGTCCCGCGGCGGACATGAACACCCGCGGCCCGATCGTGAACGAGACGCTCACCCGGTCGGGCTCGGAGAGCACCACGCCCGCGATCCGGAACGGCGCGCCGCCGACGCGCAGCGTGTCCCCCTGGCGCAGCCCGAGGTTCGAGAGCAGCTCGGAGCCGACCACGACGCTCTCCGGCCCGAGCAGCTCGCGCAAGGGCCGCCGCGGCCGGAGCTCGAGATTGCCGTAGAACGGGTACTCGCCGTTCACCACCCGCAGCTCCACGACCTGGCTCGTCTGCGCCAGGACGACGGTGACCATCTCTTTGAGATCGGTGCGCTCTGCGCCCGCGAGGCCGGCTTTCGCCAGGTCCAGGCCGGGGGGCACGGGCCGCCGCCCCTCGATGGCCAGATCGGCGGCGAGGAGCTGGCGGGCCTCGGAGCGCACCCCTTCGTCCAGGCTCGCGGACATGCCCGCGACCGCGACCACGGCGGCCACGCCCACGGACAGGCAGGCCACGAAGAAGGCGAGCCGGCCGCGCGCGCCGCGCGACTCGCGGATCAGGGTGTTCCAGAAGAACCGGGGGCTCACAGTGTCCTCCGAATGACCTCGGCCGGCTGGAGCTTCGCCGCGGCCGACTCCTCCTTCTCGATCCGTCCGTCGAGCAGGTGGATGCGGCGGTCGGCGAGGGCGGCGACCGCGGGGTCGTGGGTGACGAGGACGAGCGTGGTGCCTTCGCTGCGCCAGAGACCGGTGAGGATTTCCAGGATCTTGCGGCCGGTGGCGCCGTCGAGGTTGCCGGTGGGCTCGTCGGCGAGGAGGATGGCCGGCCGGGTGGCGAAGGCGCGGGCGAGCGCGACGCGCTGCTGCTCGCCGCCGGAGAGCTGGCTCGGGTAGTGATGGCCGCGGTCCTGGAGGCCGACGGCGGCGAGCAGCTCCGTGGCCCGGACGGCCGCGTCGGACAGGCCGAGCAATTCCATGGGCAGGAGCACGTTCTCGCGCGCCGTCAGGTTGCCCAGGAGCTGGAAGCTCTGGAAGACGAAGCCGATCTTGCGCCGCCGGAGCAGGGCGAGCCCATCCTCGGAGAGGTCCTGGATCGGCTCGCCGTCGATCCGGATCTCGCCCGAGGTGGGGCGGTCGAGCCCGGCCATCAGAGCGAGCAGGGTGGACTTGCCGCTGCCCGAGGGGCCGAGCACGGCCACGAACTCGCCGGGGCCGATCGCGAGGTCGATGTCGTCGAGGATGGTCAGCTCGCGGCCTCCCGAGGGGAGACGGCGGGTCAGTCGCCGGATGTCGATTCGCGGGTTCGTGATCTGGTGCATGCAGAGGAATACGCGGGGCCGGCCCCGGCCTTTCCTAAGGAGAACGCCGCCGGCGGCGCGGAGCTTACCATCGGCCGGCGGCCCTGAACGGAGCTCCTGAATGCGCACAACGCTTTCGATACTCGTCCTCTTCCTCCTGGCTGCCTGCAGCCCCGGGGATCCTGCCATCCCTGCCCAGGCCGCGGCGCCCGTCCCTCCGCCGGCTCCCACCCCCGCAGCCGACGAGCCTCTGGTCGTCTTCCTCGGAGACAGCCTGACTGCCGGTTACGGACTGGGAGGGGAGCAGGCCTACCCGGCGCTGGTCGAGAAGCGGCTGAAAGAGCAGGGCGTCCCGGTGCACGTGCTGAATGCCGGCGTGAGCGGCGACACGACCGCGGGCGGGCTGTCGCGCCTCGACTGGCTGCTCTCCCAGAAGCCCGAGGTGGTGGTGGTGGGGCTGGGCGGCAACGACGGCCTGCGAGGTCTCCCCCTGGAGCAGGCCGACCGCAACCTGCGCGAGATCGTCCGCCGCTCCAAGGCCGCCGGCGCCCGCGTCCTCCTCCTCGGCATGCAGATCCCCCCCAACTACGGCCCCGAGTACGCGCAGGGCTTCGCGGATATGTATCCGCGCATCGCCAGGGAGATGGACGTCCCCCTGGTCCCCTTCCTCCTGGAAGGCGTGGGAGGCGACGAGGCCCTCAACCAGGCCGACGGCATCCACCCCACGGCCGCGGGCCAGGAGAAGGTGGCGGACCTGGTGACCCCCTACGTGGCGGACGTGCTGAGTGATTGACATGATGTTCAGGACAACCTATCATTTCAATCATGAACGTCGCGAACGCCACCCAGGAGCAGGTCTACTACCGGATTCATCCTGAGGTCCCCGAGCCGAAGCGGCCGGAGCTGCGACTGCTGCCCGCGGGTGACGTGGTCGCGGTCCCGGAACGCTGGACCGTCGAGTTCTACATCGGCAGGCGGATCGTCGCGCAGTGCAACGTCTCCGATCCCGAGGCGCTCGTGCGGCTCGTACAGAAGAACGGGGCGTTCAGCGTGGAGGTGACGGATACGCGCGGCAGGCTGGTGGATACCGAGCGGCTCATCGAATCCATGCTGCCTGCCACGGTGCCAAGCGCCGCCAGGGTGCTGCAGGCGCGCCGCAACGCCCTGGCAAGGGAGGCCCTGCTCCAGGAGTTCGGAGCCCTCACCAGCGCCGAGGTGGCCGACATAGCCGGCTCGCGGGCGGCGAACAAGGCTGCGCTGGCGAATCGCTGGAAGCAGGAGGGCCGGATTTTTCCGATCACCCACCACGGCCAGACCCTGTTCCCCTCCTACCAGTTCGACGGCGAAGGCCAGCCCCGGCCGGTGATCGCCGAGGTCCTGGCCACCCTCGGCCAGCAGAGCCGGGATTGGGAGCTGGCCATCTGGTTCGTCTCCTCCAGCGGCTGGCTGGGAGCACGCAGGCCGGTCGATCTGCTGGAGAGCGATCCGGCGGCCGTGGCCAAGGCGGCCCGGCACGAGGCCTTCGACCTTGTCTTCTGACCTGCCGGTTCCGGATCCTGCCGCACTCGACCCTCAGACCCAGATCTGGCCCCAGGACCGGCAGATCGTGCGTTGTCACGACAGTCGCTTCGGGGCCACCGAGTTCAATCCTGGCATCGGCAGCGGCCGGTTCCATCCTTTCGCGGACCGGGCGGGCCGCGGTGTGCCGACGCTCTATGGTGCCGGCACTCTGGACGGCGCGTTCTCCGAGACCCTGTTCCACGGCGTCTCGGTCCGAGGTCCCGGCCGGATCATCCGGCGAGGCTCCCTGAAGCCGATGCTGGTGTCCACCCTGGCTCCGGACCGCGACCTGACGCTCGTCCAGCTCCACGGGTACGGGCTGCGGCGGCTCGGGATCTCGCGTGCCGAGCTGATCGAGACCGATTCGGACCGTTACGGAGAGACCGTGCTCTGGGCGCGGGCCCTTCACGCCTGGGACGAGTCGATCGACGGGCTCGTCTGGGTTTCGCGCCAGCACGACACCTCGGCGGCCCTGGTGCTCTTCGGCGACCGCGTCCGGCGGGAGCAGCTGAGGGTGATCGAGCCGCCGCTCCCTCTCTATGTCGATCCGGGGTTCGACATGGTGGAGCGTGCCGCCCAGGCCGCGGGCATCAGCGTTGTCGCCGTCCCCGAGTAGGGCTATCGCCCCTTCGCCGCCTCCCACAGCTCGTCCATCTCCTCCAGGGTCGCCTCGGCGGCCGTTTTTCCCCTGGCGGCGAGGCCCTGCTCGACGGCGGCGAAGCGCGTGCGGAACTTGCGGTTGGTGCCGGCGAGGGCGGCCTCGGGATCGACGTCGAGCTTGCGGGCGAGGTTGGCCAGGGTGAAGAGGAGGTCTCCGATCTCCTCGCGCACCTGGGCGGCGTTGCCCTCGGCCAGGGCCTCGCGGACCTCGGCGATCTCCTCGTCGGCCTTGTCGAGGACGGACGCCGCGTCCGGCCAGTCGAAGCCGACGCCGGCGGCCTTCTGGGTCAGGCGGTAGGTGCCGAGCAGGGCGGGCAGGGAGGAGGGGACGCCGCCGAGCAGCGTCTTCCTGTTGGGCTCCTCGTTGAGCTTCCGGCGCTCCCATGCTTGCCGGACCGCCTCGGCGTCGGCAAGGCTCTCATTCCCGAACACGTGCGGGTGGCGCGCCACCATCTTGCTGTGGACACCGTCGATGACCTGTGGCAGTCTGAACGCGCCCGCTTCCTCGGCCAGGCGCGCGATGAAGGCCACCTGGAAGAGCATGTCGCCCAGCTCTTCCGCGAGCTCCTGCCAGTCGCCGCCGTCGATGGCGCCGGCCAGCTCGTGCGCCTCTTCCAGCAAGTAGGCGCGGACGTTCTCGAGGGTCTGCTCCTTGTCCCAGGGGCAGCCGTCGGGAGCGCGGAGGCGGGCGACGAGATCGACGAGCGTCTGAAGGTCTGAGGTTTCGGCCATGGGGCGCTTGCTCACTGGGATTCGCGCTTGCTACGATTTTTCAGCACGATCCGCGGAAAGGACTGGTGGTTGCAGGTGGGTAGCCAGGACAAAGAGATGAAGGTCACCGACAAGCGCATGTTCACGCCCGAGGGCGAGCTGCGGGAAGAGTATCGTTTCCTCAACGAAAAATCGACGGCGGCGGCGGAGACGACCGGGCCCGCCCCGGAGCCGCCTCGTCCGGAGGCGCCGCCGCGCCCCGAGGCATTTCGCTCCGAGCCGTTTCGCCCCGAGCCGTCGCGCACCGAGCCGGCGCGCCGCGCGGCCGGATACCCGGAGCCGGAGGAGGATTCGGGTCTCGGCCTCTCCGGCGCGCCGCAGGGCGGTCCGGGCTTTCTCGATCTCGCTGCCATGCTGGCCGAGCCGGCCGCGATCTATCTCGGCGACGCTCCGCTTCCCGACGGGCAGTGGGCGGAAAACATGGAGATGGCCCGCCTGCACATCGACCTGCTGGACGTGCTCCGCCAGAAGACCGCCGGCAACCTCACCGCGCAGGAGTCGGCGATCCTGGAGGATCTGATCTACCGGCTGCGGGTCCGCTATGTCCAGAAGCGTGGCTGAGCGCCGTCTCCGGCCCGCGGCGGCCCTCGCGCTGCTGCTCGTCTGGCTCCTGCCGGCGGCCCTGCCCGCCGAGACCTCGTCCGCCCAGGCGACCGGCGTCGAGATGACCGAGCCCGTCCGGCGGACGCTCAAGCAGCTCGAGGAGCAGTGGCTGCAGTGGGTCGTCAAGACCGACCGCCAGAGCTCCGACAGCGGCGTCAACGACCTGCTCGCCACCGCGCGCCAGCTCGGCATCACGCGCCTGCCCGACCTCGCGTCCGGCGCCATCGCCCGCGCCCTCCAGGCCGCGGGCAAGGGGGACTTCCGGCGCGCCCGCTGGGCGCTCGCGGCGGCCGAGAAGCTCGATCCCGGACGCCCTGACACCGCCTTCGCCGGCGCCGCCCTGGCCCGGCGCGAGGGCCAGTACGGACGCATGATCTCCGCGACCGTCCAGGGTTACGCGCGCCTGTTCGGGCTGCCGCTGGAACGCTACCTCTGGCTGCAGAGCCTGCTGATCTGGGGCCTGACGCTGCTGCTTCTGGCCGGCGTGCTCTATATCGCCGTGCAGATGGCGGCCAAGGGCGGGGAGCTCTACCGCGACATGACCGGCCTGTTCGGCCGCTGGATGCCGCGGCCGGCCGCCGTGGCCGCCACCGCCGTCGCGCTGCTCTGGCCGCTCGCCCTGCCGTCGGGCCTGCTCTGGCTGGCGATCTTCTGGTCCCTCTTCCTCTGGACCTACTCCTCGGCGAGCGAGCGCGCGGTGCTGGTCGGCCTCTGGCTCCTGGTCGGCGCGGCGCCGCTGCTGGTGACCGAGCAGCGGCGCCAGGTGGCGGTGACGCTGTCGCCGCCGGTCCAGGCGATGGAGAGCCTGGAGCAGCACCGCCTCTACGGCGGCCTGTTCAGCGACCTCGGCGCGCTGAGCGCCCTGCTGCCCGAGAGCCCCGCGGTCAAGCACCTGCTGGCCGACGTCCACCGCTCCCTGAACCAGTGGGACCTGGCGCGGTCGCTCTACCGCCAGGTGCTGGAGAAGGAGCCGGAGAACACGGCGGCGCTGATGAACCTGGGCGCCTACTTCTACCTCAAGGGGGACTTCGGCCAGGCGATCCAGCACTTCCAGAAGGTCGCGACCGTGGACCCCGCGAACGCCGCGGCGCAGTACAACCTGAGCCAGGCCTACTCGGAGTCCTACCTGTTCGACGAGCAGAAGCGGGCTCTCAACCAGGCGCGGGAGCTCGACTATGCCAAGGTCAGCCACTGGGTGAGCAACAGCCAGCAGCGGGTGGTGACCGTCAACGGCGGCATGGCGCGCATCCCCGAGATCCGCCGCGAGCTGCTCGACACCTGGCGCCGCCAGGAGGGCAAGGACGAGCGCCTGGCGCTCTTCCGCCGCGGCCTGCCGCTCCTCGTCTCCGCGCTGCTCATCCTGGTGGCGGTCGCCCTCCACTTCGCGCGCCGCACGGAGCGGCCGGAGACGGCGCGGGAGGCGCGCAGCCTCGGCCGCTGGGGCCGCGCCCTGCTGCCGGGGTTCCGCTCCGCCGAGGAGGGCGAGGGGCTGAGGTCCTACGCCGCGCTCCTCCTGCCGCTGGGCCTCCTGATGCTGCCGTTCTTCCAGGGGGTCGGATATCGCATCCCGTGGGGGTATGATCCGGGCAACGTCGCTTCCTGGATCGTCGCGATTGCAGGGCTGGTGCTCTGGTTCGGGGCCCGGCTCCGGCTGGAGCGGCAGAACGAGGTCTGACATGGCCGTCGAAGGCACCCTGGAGATCTTCAAGATCCCGGAGATCCTGCAGATGATCTCCCAGCAGCGGAAGACCGGCATCCTGACGGTCCAGGGGCAGCAGGACATCATCGCGGTCTCCTTCCTCAAGGGGCAGATCGTCACGGTCGACTCCCTCAACCAGACCCAGGAGGAGGGGCTGTCCCAGATCCTGGTCAAGGAGGGGCTGCTCACCGGCGCCCAGTTCGCCCGCGCCTCTTCCGAGCACCAGAACGCCGGCATGCGGCTGCTCGACTTCCTGATCGAGCGCGGCTACGTGCAGCGCGACGCCCTGCTCCGGGCGCTGCGGCTCCACGCCACGCGGCTGCTCGGCGAGCTCCTGCGCTGGGACAAGGGGGAGTTCAAGTTCTACGGCGGCGACGAGGTCCCCTACGAGGAGGGCTTCGTGCCGATCACGGTGGAAGAGGTGATCGTCGCCGGGGCGCCGCGGCGGGCGGCGACCGGGCCGGTGCCCCTGCCGGCCCCGGGATTGACCCCCGGACCCAGGCCGGTCCCCTCCGGGCCGGCCCCGATCCTGTCGGTCCCTTCGCTCGAAGCCATGGCTCCGCCGCCGTCCGCCAGGCCCGCGGCCGCGCGTCCGGGGCTCAGGGTCGTGCGCCGGGAAGGCACGCCCGTCGACCGGACCGCCGCGGCGGCGGCCGGAGCGGAGGAGCCCGAGGCCTCCGGACCGTACCGGCAGATGAAGGTCGAGGCGGCCGAGGCGCGCCAGCCGGTGCTCGTGCAGGTCCTGGCGGCCATCCTCGCCGCCCTGGCCCTGCTCCTCCTGGTCCTCGCTCCCGCGGGCGTGGTCATCCCGTTCCCCTGGCAGCACGCGGAGCGGCTCGCGCTCGCCGCCGAGCAGCAGGCGTCGCTCTACCAGAAGATCGACCGCGCGGCCAAGACCTGGTTCCTCCTGGAGGGGCACTTCCCCGAGCACCTGAGCCAGCTCGTGGAGGCCGGCTTCCTCTCGCCCAGGGACCTGGCGGACCCCCAGGGCCGACCGTTCCAGTACTCCGCCACCGAGGAGAGCTACACCCTCCGGCCCGTGGCGGACGGCGAGGCGGTGCCGGGCGAGGAGACGACCGAGGCCATCACCGGGAACTTCCTCCTCGACCCCGGCTTCCTCGCCCTCCCGACCCAGTCGTCGGCCCAGCCGCTCGTCCTCCTGGATTAGGACCCCCTCCCCAACCCTCCCCCGCTGCGCGGGAGAGGGGGCCGGAATAAATCTGCGTCCAGTTTTGTCAGATAGGGTGTCGGTCAAAGTTGACTGACCATCACTAAGGAATTACACTATCTTCGACAAGCGGCAGGCGTCTGCCTGACGAGAGAACCGGACGAAGGAGGAGGACAGCCGTGAGCAAGATCATCGGAATCGACCTCGGCACCACGAACAGCGTGGTGGCCGTGATGGAGGGCGGCGAGGCGAAGGTCATCCCCAACGCCGAGGGGAACCGCACCACCCCGTCGGTGGTCGCTTTCACCAAGAGCGGTGAGCGCCTCGTCGGGCAGGTCGCCAAGCGCCAGTCCGTCACCAATCCCCAGAACACCGTCTTCTCGATCAAGCGCTTCATGGGGCGCAAGTACGACGAAGTCAACGAAGAGATGAAGATGGTGCCCTACACCGTGGAGCGCGCCGAGAACGGCGACGTGCGCATCAACGTCGAGAGCAAGAAGTTCTCGCCGCCCGAGATCTCGGCCATGATCCTGGGCAAGCTCAAGCAGGCGGCCGAGGACTACCTGGGCGAGAAGGTGGAGCGCGCGGTCATCACCGTGCCGGCCTACTTCAACGACGCCCAGCGCCAGGCTACGAAGGACGCCGGCCGCATCGCTGGCCTGACGGTCGACCGGCTCGTCAACGAGCCCACGGCCGCGGCGCTCGCCTACGGCCTCGACAAGAAGAAGGACCAGACCATCGCCGTCTACGACTTCGGCGGCGGCACCTTCGACATCTCGATCCTCGAGGTGGGCGAGGGCATCGTCGAGGTCAAGGCGACCAACGGCGACACCCACCTGGGCGGCGACAACATCGACCAGCGGATCATCGAGTGGCTGCTCGAGGAGTTCAAGAAGGACCAGGGCATCAACCTCGGCAACGACCCGATGGCCATGCAGCGCCTGAAGGAGGCCGCCGAGAAGGCGAAGATCGAGCTGTCGAGCGCGCAGGAGACCGAGATCAACCTGCCGTTCATCACCGCCGACGCCTCGGGCCCGAAGCACCTGAACATCCGGCTCAGCCGGCCGAAGCTGGAGCAGCTCGTGGACGAGCTCGTGCAGCGCTCGATCGCCCCCTGCCGCCAGGCGCTCAAGGACGCGGGCCTCAAGGCCGAGGACATCGACGAGATCGTGCTGGTGGGCGGCCAGACCCGCATGCCGGCGATCCAGAAGGTGGTCAAGGACTTCTTCGGCAAGGAGCCCCACAAGGGCGTCAACCCGGACGAGGTCGTGGC
>JBJMGZ010000678.1:0-6761 GCA_045807605.1 Thermoanaerobaculia bacterium
AGGCGGAAGCCGAAGCTCACCAGCGTCTCCTTGCGGGAGCGGTCGCCGTGGTACATGCCGCGGACCTGCGGGATCGTCTGGTGGCTCTCGTCCATCACGATCAGGAAGTCGTCCGGAAAGTAGTCGAACAGGGTCGGCGGCGGCTCGCCCGGGGAGCGGCCCGAGAGGTGGCGCGAGTAGTTCTCGATGCCGTGGCAGTAGCCGATCTCCTGCAGCATCTCCAGGTCGAAGCGGGTGCGCTGCTCCAGCCGCTGGCGCTCCAGGAGCTTGCCCTCGGTCTCCAGCTCGGCCAGGCGCTCGACGAGCTCGATCTTGATCCCCTCGATGGCGCGCTCCAGCTTCTCCTTGGGGGTGACGTAGTGCGTGCGCGGGTAGACCGCGATCTTGTCGATCTCCTGCACGGCCTCGCCGCGCAGCACGTCGAAGCGGGTGATGCGTTCGACCTCGTCGCCGAAGTACTCGACGCGGATGCCCAGCTCCTCGTAGGCCGGCAGGATCTCCAGCACGTCGCCGCGCACCCGGAAGCTGCCCTGGAACAGGTCGAGCTGGGTGCGCTGGTATTGCATGTCCACCAGGCGCTTCAGGGCCTTGTCCATGCCCTCGAAGTCGCCGCGGCTGAAGAACTGGAGCATGCCGAAGAACGCCTCCGGCGAGCCCAGGCCGTAGATGCAGGAGACGGACGCGACGATGATCACGTCCCGGCGCTCGAACAGGGCCTTGGTGGCGCGCAGCCGGAGGCGGTCGATCTCCTCGTTGATGCTCGTCTCCTTCTCGATGTACGTGTCGGTCGAGGGGACGTACGCCTCCGGCTGGTAGTAGTCGTAGTAGGAGACGAAGTACTCGACCGCGTTGTGCGGGAAGAAGCTGCGGAACTCCTGGAAGAGCTGCGCGGCCAGGATCTTGTTGTGGGACAGGATCAGGGTCGGGCGCTGGACCTCCTCGATGAGCTTGGCGATCGAGAACGTCTTGCCCGAGCCGGTGACGCCGAGGAGCACCTGCTCCTTGTCGCCCCGGCGGATGCCGTCGATGAGCTGCTGGATGGCCTCGGGCTGGTCCCCCTGAGGCGTGAAGCGCGAAACGATCTGGAAGCCGGCCATGCCTGAGTCTAAACGTCGGGCGCTGGCGCCTTCTTCCCTGCCACTTCCTCGAGAGCCCGGGTCAGCTTGAGGACGTCCTCGCGCGTGATCTTCCGGCCGGCCTGGGCGAACTCCAGGAGCACGGAGTTGAGCTGCTCCGCCTTGGCCTGGTCGGCCGTGCCCGCGCCGATGGCGTCGGCCGCGGCATCGAAGGCATGGTCCAGGCGCTGGCGCTCGTCGGGAGTCACGTCCGGCGGCAGCTTGGCGAGGATCTGCCCCTCCAGCTTCTGGAACATCCAGCCCACGAGCTCCGCCCGCTTGGCAATGAGGACGACCGCCGCGATCCCCAGCAGGATGAGGATGGCGCCGCAGCCGATGAGCAGAGGGCGCTTGCCCGAGCCGCCGGCCGTCCGGGGCTGCCCGGGGCTGAAAGGGGACGGAGGGGTCGGGGGAGGGGTCGGTGGCTCCATCGCTGGTAGCCAGTTCTACCACGAACCGGGTGATATCAGGTCATAATGAGCGGGTGCGATACGACCCGCTGAACGAAGCCGCCCCGGAGAGAACCCCTCCCGTGATCCCCCCGTCGCGCGGACCGCGCCGCCCATCGCGCAGCTCCCGCCGAATGCTCCGCTGGGTCCTGCCCCTGCTCGTCGCCCTGCTCGTGGGCGCCCTGGCCGGGGTGGCGGTGGCCGCGGCCATTCACATGCCCCGGGTGGACGCCCTGGCGGACTACACGCCGAGCCTCGTCACCCAGCTCTACGCCCGCGACGGCAGCATCTTTGCCACCTTTGCCCGCGAGCGCCGGGTCATGCTCAAGGCGGGGCAGATCCCGGCCATGCTGCAGCAGGCGGTGCTCGCCTCCGAGGACTCCAACTTCTTCCACCACGGCGGCATCGACGCGCTCGGCATCGCCCGCGCCGCCGTGGCCGACCTGCGCGCGGGCAAGGTGGTCGAGGGGGCCTCGACGATCACCATGCAGCTGTCGCGCACCCTGTTCCTCAGCCGCGAGCGCACCTGGCGGCGCAAGATCGAGGAGGCCTTCCTTTCCGTCGAGCTGGAGAAGAACTACAGCAAGCCGCAGCTCCTCACCCTCTATCTGAACCTGGTGAACCTCGGCCACGGCAACTACGGGGTCGAAGCCGCCTCGCGCTACTACTTCGGCAAGCCCGCGGAGAAGCTCACGCTGGCGGAGGCCGCCACCCTGGTCGGGATCATCCCGGCGCCGAGCCGCTACAGCCCGTACCGCACGCCGGAGCAGGTGTTCAAGAACCGCAACCGCGTGCTGCGCCGCATGCTGGACGAGGGCTACATCAACCGCCGGCAGCACGACGAGGCCGTGGCCCAGCCGCTCCTCGTCGCCCCCCAGCAGACCGAGAAGATGTTCGCCCCCTACTTCTCCGAGGACATCCGCAAGTTCCTGGAGGAGAAGTACGGCGCCACCGCCCTCTACGAAGGCGGTCTGCAGGTGCGCACGACGCTCGACCGCCAGATCCAGGAAGCGACCGAGAAGGCGGTGCGCGCCGGCCTGCTGCGCCTCGACCACCGCCGCGGCTGGCGGGGTCCCATCGCCCACCTCGACGCCCGCGACCTCGACAGCCAGCAGCTGCCCACCTGGGGTCAGGGCAAGCCGGTGCCCGGCCGCTGGTACCAGGGCGTCGTGCTCGAGGCCGAAGGGGCCACGGCGCGGGTCAAGATCGGCGGCGAGGCCTACACCCTCGACGCCAAGGGGATCGCCTGGACCCGGCGCAGCTCGCCGGGCAGCCTGCTCAAGCGCGGCGACGTGGCCTGGTTCCGGCTCGACGTCCCCGAGGAGAAGGGAAAGAAGAAGGACGAGAAGGCGGACGGCAAGGTGAAGGAGGAGGCCGCGAAGGCGCCGGAGCTCAAGCTGTTCCTGGAGCAGGAGCCCCGCATGGAGTCGGCGGCCGTGGTCATCGAGCACCGCACCGGCGCGGTGCGCGCCATGGTCGGCGGCTGGGACTTCGACCGCAACAAGTTCAACCGCATCACCCAGGCGCGGCGGCAGGTGGGCTCGGCCTTCAAGCCGCTGGTCTACGGCGCGGCCCTGGAGGCCGGGTGGACCCCGTCCGACACCCTGCTCGACGCTCCCACCTACTTCCGCGGCGGCGACGGCCGGATGAGCTACCGGCCCGAGAACTACTACAAGAAGCACTACGGCATCGTCACCCTGCGCCGCGCCCTGGAGCAGTCGATCAACGTGCCCGCGGTGAAGCTCTGGGACCTGGTCGGCGGCAAGCGGGTGATCGACTTCGCCCAGCGCTGCGGCATCCGCACCCGGCTGCCGAACTACCCCAGCATCGCGCTGGGCGCGGCCGACCTGATCCCCATGGAGCTGGCCGCCGCCTTCTCCACGATCGCCAACCAGGGGGTCTACATCGAGCCCAACCTGATCGACCGGATCACCGGTCCGGACGGCCAGGTGCTGCAGCAGCGCTTCCCCGCCACCTACAGCTCGACCACCCCGGCGACGGCCTACGTGCTGACCCATATGATGGAAGGGGTCATCGACCATGGCACGGCCTACGCCATCCACGACCTGCCGCTCGACATCGCGGGCAAGACCGGCACCACGGACGACTTCTCCGACGCCTGGTTCGTGGGCTACACGCCGCGCTACACGATCCTGACCTGGATCGGCTACGACCAGAAGCGCTCTCTCGGCGGCGGCATGAGCGGCGCGGTCGCCGCCCTGCCCATCTGGCGGGCGATCGCCGAGGAGGGGCTGAAGACCGGCTGGCTGAAGAAGGGCGAGGAGTTCCAGGTGCCGCCGGGCGTGCTGGTCAAGGACGTGGAGTACTACAGCGGCCTGCTCGCGTCGACCGGCGGCCGCACCTTGAAGGAGGCCTTCGTGGCCGGCACCGAGCCGGCGCGCGAGTACAACAGCCAGTGGTCGACGATCACCAGCCTCCCGTGGTACCAGCAGAAGGCGTTCTACATCCCCAAGGAGGGGGAGAACATGCCGGGCAAGAAGCCGGAGGCGGAGGGCGAGGCACCGCCGGCGGAGGGCGACACCACCACGGACGCGGGTCCGCAGGAGGTCCCGGCTCCCGAAGAGACGCCGCCGAGGTAGGACCTCACCCCCTGTCCCCTCTCCCGGCGGGGGGTGGAAGGGAGACGGGAGAGGGGGACAGGGGGTGAGGTCTACTTTTTCCCGATCATCCCGAAATCCTGATACCCGAACAGCAGCTCGTCCAGCCGGTCGCGCAACCGGTTGACGCGGTCGGCGAGGACGCGCTGCTCTTCGGGGAGCTGCGCGAGGTCGATCTCGGGCAGCCGCTCGGAGTCGGGATAGGGCCGGAGGTCCAGGCGCTCGACCGGGTCGAAGCCGGCGAGCTCGTACATCAGCTTCAGGCTCTCGGGGTGGACCGGGCGGACGTGGGTCGGATCGAGCCAGAAGCTGCGCGCCGCGACCAGCATCGAGAGCGGGTTCGGCGTCTCCAGGATCAGGACGCCTCCCGGCTTCAAGGCCCTGTAGGCCAGGCGGACCAGGCGGTCGAGCGCGGCCGCGGGGAGATGCTCGATCACATGGAAGGAAACCACGCCGCCCAGGCTCCCCTCGGGAAGGGCGGCGAGGGCCGCGAAGGCGTCCCCCTCGTCCGCTTCCAGCCCGCGCTCGCGGCAGAGCGCCACCATGCGGGCGCTGCTGTCGATGCCGCGCGCCGGGATGCCGTGGTCGCGCAGCAGGGCGAGCGCCTCGCCCCGGCCGCAGCCGATATCCAGGACAGGCGCGACATCTTTCAGCCAGGGAAGGTAGGCCGAGATGCGCTCGCGGATCTCCTCCTCGGTGCCGCGGTAGCGGCGCTCCAGCTCCAGGTAGCCGTGCTCCTCGTGAGCGCGCGCGACGCTCTCGACCGGAGATGCCGTCTGCACCACGGAGAGCGCGGCGCCGAGGCTGCCGAGCAGATCGCGGACCTCGCGGCGGTAGCGGTCGAGCTTCTGGTCGGCGCGGGCGAAGAGGGCGTCGTTGTGCCGCATGATCTCGTGGATGCCCTCGGCGTCGAGGGCCTCCAGGTACTCCAGGCGGCGGCGGTGCTCGTCGTGGACCTCCTCGTTGCGGCCGAGGTGCTCCAGGAGGATCAGGTTGAAGATCTGCTGGCGCTCCCAGAGGTCGTTCTGGGGCGTGCGGACGAGCGGGCGCAGCAGGCGCTTGAAGGCGACCAGGAGGCGGCCGAAAGGGCCGCGGTGGCTGCGGATGGGGAACGGGTGGTCCCCCTTCCAGAGCCATTCCCAGTCCGCGAGGTCGCGGGTGGGCTCGTCGAGGAAGTCGTCGATGGACGGCGAGCGGGGCTCCAGGGAGTCCTCCGGGGAGCCCATACTCGCCGCCATCTCTGTTTTCAGGGGAAGAGGATTACTCCTCGGCCACGACGGAGACGGTGATCTCGGCCGTGACCTCGGAGTGGAGATCGACGCGCACGGGGTGATCGCCGAGGGTCTTGATGCCGCCCTCGAGATCGATCCGCCGGCGGTCGACGGTGATTCCCTTGGCTTCCAGGGCCTCGGCCACGTCGCCCGCGGTCACCGAGCCGTAGAGCGTGCCGGTCTCGCCGACGCGCTTGGGGATGGTGACCTGCAGGCCCGCCAGACGGTCGGCGAACTGCTGCGCGTCCTCCCGCTCCTTGGCGTGGTGGGCGTCGATCTTCTTGCGCTGCTGCTCGAAGAGCTTCTGGTTGCCGGGGGTCGCTTCGAGGGCGATCCCCTGCGGAAGCAGGAAGTTGCGGCCGTAGCCGGGCTTGACCTCGACGGTCTGGCCGCGCTGGCCGAGATGGCGCTGGTCGGAGAGCAGTATGACTTTCACGCTGGCCTCCTAGTCCGTGGTGAAGGGGATGAACGCCAGGTGGCGCGCCCGCTTGATCGCCTGCTGCAGCGAGCGCTGATGCGTGGCGCAGGTCCCGGAGATCCGGCGTGGAAGGATCTTCGAACGCTCGGGGATGAACTGCTGGAGCAGCTTCACGTCTTTGTAGTCGATGTAGTCGATCTTGTCGGCGCAGAACTTACAGACCTTGCGCCGGCGGAAGAAGACCTTTCTCGGTCGCGACATGGTCATACGTCCTCCCCCGTCTCGAGGTCGTCATCCGGCGCTTCCATGCCACCGGTACCGCCGGTCCCCCCGGTATTGCCGGTGCCGGTGGGAGCCCCGCCGCCGGCCGGCTTGCGCCGGGCGGCCCGCTTGAGGTCCTCGTCCGTGCGCACCGTCAGGTAGCGCAGGATCTTGTCGTTCTGCCGCATGCGGTGCTCGACCTCGGCCAGCGAGGTCTTGCCGTCCTTGCTGCTGACGCCGAGGAAGACGTACTTGCCCTCGGTCAGCTTCTCGATCGGGTAGGCGAGCTTGCGCCGGCCCCAGTTCTCTTCCGTGCTGATCTCGGAGCCGCCAGCAGAGATCATCTGCTTGTACTCCTGGATCAGCGTTACGACGTCCTCGTCGGAGACACGGGGGTCCACGATGAAGACGAGCTCATAGGTACGCATGGGTACGCTTGACCTCCCTATGGCCTTTGCAGTCCCGCTCTTCGCGGAACAGAGAGGTGAATGGTGTCGGTCCCGGAGCACACTCCGGGCCGGCGATGACAAGGGGGGTGATTATACAGATTGGGCGCCACGACGCAAGGCCCCACCCTCTGCCCCCTCTCCCCCGGCACGGGGGCGAGGGCTGGGGAGAGGGGGAATGGG